>NZ_JBSFLZ010000281.1:0-2410 GCF_053599315.1 Saccharopolyspora sp. NPDC000995 | reverse complement strand
GGTGTCGGTGCCGTATGCGCGCATCCACGTTATGCAGACCTGCCGCCCGCGAAAGGCCAGGCGTTGCACCGGGCCGGGCGGTAGTCGGACCTCTCATCAGCGTCTCCCACGGCACCTCTCGGGCCCGGGTTGAGTCGGCCTGGGGCGCGGTGCCGGGATTACTCCCGGTCCGTCTCCCCAGGCCGCTCGCCGAACCCGCCGTGCGTCTCACAACGCAACGGGCTCTCCACGGTCTCTGCCGTTCTGCGTGGTTATGCAGGGACCCAAGGATTGGGAATCTTGCTGCCCCGGTAGCGGTAGCGGGTAACCGGCACCGCCGCCATATCGAACAACTCGACCCCGTCCACCGAGATCGGCTTCCAGCTCCCATTGGGTGCCTTCAGCCAGCGGCGGACGTCCTTCCACCTCCAGCGATGCAGGGTCTGCATCCACTTGACCATCCGCCACCAGACGAAATTCGCCAGGTTGCTCAGGGTGTGTTTGCAGACTGCATGCCTGAAGTAGTTGGCCCAGCCGTGCATGATCAGATTGAGTCTGGCCAGCACGTCTCTGGGGTTCTGCTGCGACTTCCTGCGTGTCAGGGCACGAATCCTGTCCTTCAGCGACCGGATGGGCCGGTCCGCGATGAACGTGTAGACGTACCACTTGTCCGTTCCTCGCTTGCGTTTCCACTGGATGCGGAACCCAAGGAAGTCGAACGCTTCACTCATGTGCACGATCCGGGTCTTGGCTCGTGACAGCCGTAACCCGAGTGGTTCGAGCACTTCAGTGACCTCGTGCTTCAGGTCTTCGACGTCGGCGCGGGAGCCATTCACGAGCACCACAAGGTCGTCCGCGTAGCGGGAGACCTTCCAGTTCGGCAGGCCCTTCGCCCGGCGTCGGACGCGTCGGGCAGCGGTTCCCATCGTCCCGCCGTCCTTCCATGGCTCCTGCAGACGCTCATCGAGCGCCGACATAGCTATGTTGAACAGCAACGGAGACAGGATGCCTCCCTGCGGCGTCCCGGCGTCGGAGGCCCTCTGGTCTCCGAGTTCAGTGAGAACTCCGGCCTTGAGGAACGCCTTCACCAGGGCCACGACTCGCTTGTCCTTGACCCGCTTGCGTACCCGCTCAAGGAGAGCGGAGTGCGAAACGGTGTCGAAGGCCGCTTCGACGTCAGCATCCAGCACCCAGCGGTAACCCTTGGAGCCGAACAGCTGAATCTCGGCGATCGCGTCGTGAGCACGCCGCTCGGGCCGGAACCCGTAGGAGACCGGCTCAAAGTCGGCCTCGAAGATAGGTTCCAACACCAGCTTCAGCGCCGCCTGGACAACCCGGTCCGCCACCGTCGGAATACCTAGGCTGCGGACCTTTCCGGAGCCGCCCGGCTTGGGGATCTTGCGTTCCCGCACCGGCTGGGGCCGGAACGAACCATCCTTGAGACTGGTCCGCAAGTCGTCCAGGAACCGGAGGACGCCGATCTGCTCTTCAACATGAACGACGGTAACGCCGTCCATGCCCGCAGTCCGTGCCCCCTTATTACCTGCGACCCGGTAGAACGCATAACGCAGCGTCATAGGGTCGTGCACGAAGTTGAACAGGTCGTCGAACCTGCGGCCGGGGTCGGCCGCCGCCCAACGGTGAAGCTTGGCCTGCATCCCCGATACCCTCCCGCCGGACTCTTCCGGGTCCTCGACAGGCGGAGCACCGTCGTTCAGCGGTGCATCTTTCGGCATTACAGCCTCCTTCCCTTCTCGATACCGCTGCCGCCCTTCCCCATGTGCGCACCTCTCGTGCGCTCGAAGTACTACGGCGACTCCGCCCCGTCCCGGCCCGATCGGCCGACGATGGACCCAGCCCGTCCACCAGGACGGATCCCTGGCAGCGGGCGTGAGCCGGAACGGTTCCCGTGTTCACTGCAACTCGCTCGACGGAGTAGAAGCCCAGCTCTGTCCCTGCGGCATCGCCACGGCTACCCCGCAGCACTTCACCGTGGCCTCCCGACGGGCATGTCAAAGCCCGCCCAGGAGTTCCCCGCTCCAGTCACCCGGTTCGAAGACGCACCGCACCCGGCCCATATCTGCACAGGTTTGAGCCGGCGGGGGGGTTGAGAGACGTAAACGCTGGTTCCTCTCGTACTCCTCTCCATCACGCTCGCCGGACCCAGGCCATCTGGCAGTTCTGGCCCGTCCCGGCTTTGTCGGGGCCGCTCTCACCCTCACCGGCATCTCCCGGATCAGGTTGCCCCCAGCTTCATCACCCTGCTGCGACAGGGACGACGGCGACGGTCTCTCACCTCCGCACGAATTGCAGCGCCTCACGGCGCACTGACACCACCCCCCAGGTCATCCCATCGACAGGGGGGAACAGTCATGCCGGGCCCAGAGGCCAGAGATCCTCTTGCAGGACCGAGAAAAACATAACGGGGGCG
>NZ_JBSFLZ010000280.1:0-2470 GCF_053599315.1 Saccharopolyspora sp. NPDC000995 | reverse complement strand
CCCGGGTAGGGACACGCGGTCGCAGTCCACTGAGGGAGTCCCGCGTGATGCGGAGACCGATGACACCGACGACACCGAGAGCGTCTTCGGCGAGGTGGAACGGGCAGAGCTGCTGGAGCGGCTTGATCGCTTGAGGGGAGACGCGGAGCCGCCGGAGTCGCACCGCTCCAGTGGATCGCGGGAGTTCGGTGGTCGTGGTGCGCGGTCCGATGAGGAGTTGTTGGCTGACGACTCTTCGGAGTCGTCGGTGGCGGATGTGCGTGAGGAGATCGCTCGTGCGAGGGAGGTGAACTGGTCCAGGGATGATGAGGTGGCAGCGGAGCGGATTGTGCACGGCACGCATGACATCCGGCTGTTGGCTCGTGAGGATGCCGTCGTGTCGCTGAAGGATGTGGTGGCGCTGGTCGCGGCCGAGCACCACAAGCGCGGCGGTGATCACTGGGCGCAGGTGGCGGAGTTTTCCCGGGCGTTGGCGGACAGGCTGGGTACGCGGGGCAGCGGGGTGGCGATCAGGGCCGGAGCGGGGCCGGAGGGTCACACAGCGGGCGGCAGTGCGTCGTCGGGCAGCCCAGGATCGAACCGGAACGAGACACGTGAGGAAAGGAGGAAAAGGCGGTATGCAATGGACACCAAGCGTCGGGCCGATAAGAAGGCGGCGCAGCGTGCGCGGATTACGGAGTTGGGGGAGTCGCTGAAGAAGCTTAAGGCTGACCAGGCTTCGTTGGAGGCGTCGCCGGGGTGGGACGGGGCGGATGCGGGTTTGCGGGAGCAGTGGGAGGCGCTGCAGGAGGAGATCGAGCCGGTGCAGGCGGAGCTCGACGAGATTGAGGCGGAGAATAAGCGGGTGCGTGCGCTGATGAGGTCACGTGAGATTCGGTATCAGCAGAAAAAGAGGGTTGCGAGGCTGCAGGATGCGTTGTTGGGCGGGGAAGGGTCTTCTGGTGGTGAGTCCGCTCAGGTAGCGGAGGAGTCTGCGGCGGCAGCCGAGCTGCGTGCGTTGATCACTAACGCGGAGGCTGGGTTGCAGCGGATGCGCGATGAGGGGTGGCCAGTTTACGTAGGCGGGGTGAATGTAGGTGTAGACCGTGTGATCGCTGATGTGCGGGCGCACGTGGCGGGTGTGGGAGTTTTCGGGAGTGATGACGGTCTCCGGAATGTGTTGGCTCATTACATGGTGAGTCATCCGGGGGATGGCGTCGGCGTGGTGGCGTTGGAGGAAAGGTTTCACGAGTTGACGGCCGCGGCGCAGTTGCATGAGTGGGAGGGGATCGCGGGTCGGGATGCTGTGGACCGGTTGTTGGCTGATGCGGATGGGATTTTGGGGCCGTTGAAGGCGTCGGGGCGGTTCCGGGTTGTGCTGGCGCACTGGTTGGGCGAGCACCCGGGCGACTGGCAGGGTGCTCAGGCGCTGCGGGCGGAAATGGCCGGTTATCTGGCCGGTGACCTCGACCTTGGCGTGGCGAGGAGTGGTTTGAGGAGTGGTTTGACGCGCGACGCGTTCGAGGAGGTGAGAGCGGAAGAGGCTCGTTGGCAGGCAGATCGTGCTGGGAACGAGGCGGTGGCTGGGGTCGTTGCTGCCCCGATGATGCGCGGGGCCGTTGTTGATCCGGGGCTCAGCGTTATTCATCAGTTTAGTTCGGTGAAGCGGACGTTCGCGGATGCCGGTAGGGCGTTGCGGCAGTTGGTCGCCGAACACGGTCAAGATGCCGTGGACCGTTTGTATGCTCCGGCGGAGAAGGTCTTGGGGCCCCTTCACGAGTCCCGGCCCTTCCGGGATGTGATCGCGCACGAGTTGATGAAGAACCCCCGGGATGATCAGCAGTTGATGACGAACCCGCAGGCCGATGAGCAGTTGCAGCAGTTGCGGTGGCGACTGGTCCGTTACCTGGCCGGCGACCTGGGTGGTGGTGCGGACTCGAGTGCTGCCGACGACTTGCTTTCCGCCACGGTGACCTCGGTCCCTGAACCGAAAGAGGCTCGGTCTAAAAAGCAACAGATCTATTTGCGGCGCTTGGCGGTGGGCAAGGCGCTTAGTGGTTTGCCGGACAAGGATGCTGTCGAACGGGTGCTGCGAGACGAGGCACGTGCGTGGCTCCTCCGCGGGGGTTACAACAGCAAGTCCGATTTGGAAGCTCGGTTCAAGAGGTCGAAGTACTGGGCAGACCCGATTCTTGCTGATGTCCGGAGGCAGCGGACATCCGATTTGAACGCTGCGGTGGGGTCTCTGCAGCAGATTTTGGCGGAGGCGGAGACAAGCACTGACCTACGGCAAGAATATGAAGTCAAGATCGCGGCGTGGTTGTCTATTAATCGGCAGACGCCGCTCAACGAGATCCACAGGCGGGCAGCGGACGCGTCCGCTGCTGTTCGGGAACTGCGCCGGAATAATGCGATACGGGAATTGCAGGAGATTTTCGAGACTGCACGCGGCGGGTACGCGCGGCTGGAAGCTTGGCTTGGTCCAGATGAT
>NZ_JBSFLZ010000279.1:1337-2551 GCF_053599315.1 Saccharopolyspora sp. NPDC000995 | reverse complement strand
GCCCGCGGCGATCATCCAACCGTGCGGGAGTAGCGGGCTGGCCCCGAAGAATTGGCTCAGGCCGGGTGTCTGGACGACGGCGACCAGTGCCGCGAGGGAGACCAGCGCACACCCCACGACCAGTGGTGTACGGCCGCGCACGACCAGGGTCTGTCCGAGTTGGGCGGCGACCAGCGCCACGAGTGCGATCGTGTTGGCCTGGCGCACGGTGCCGGTCGCTCTGCCCAGGGTCCACGCACCGATCGCGGCCCCGGCGGTGACCGCGGCGCGGCGGTAGATGTCGCGGGTCAGCGCCGCTCCCAGGGATACCTCGGGGCCTTCGGCCAGCAGCATCTCCGCGGTGATCGTGGGCGGTGGCCTGACCGCGATCGCCATTGCCGGGAGGATGTCTGTGAGCAGGTTGACCAGCAGCAGCTGCCGGGCGTTGAGGCTGCCCCCACCGTTGATCAGACCGGTGACGACGGTAAAGCCGATCTCCCCGAGGTTTCCGCCGAGCAGGATGGCCAGCGAGTCGCGCACCGATGCCCACATGGCGCGGCCTTCCACGATGGCGTCGACGATGGTCTCGATACGGTCGTCGGTGACCACGAGGTCGGCGGCCTCGCGCGCCGCGGGGGTCGCGCGCTCCCCCAGCGCGATGCCGATATCGGCCAACCGGATCGCGGGCGCGTCGTTGGCGCCGTCCCCGGTCACCGCGACCACACGGTCGTTGCGCTGCAGGGCGTCGACGATGCGCGCCTTCTGCGCCGGGCTGACCCTCGCGAACACCGCGACGGTGGTTACTTCCGCCGCCAGCTGGTCGTCGTCGAGGGCGTCTAGTTCGGTGCCGGTCATGACACGGCGCTCGTTGAGGGCGTTGAGTTCGGCGGCGATCGCCTCGGCGGTGCTGGGGTGATCGCCGGTGACCATCACGACCTCGACACCTGCCTGCTGGAGCTGTGCGACGGCGGCGGCCGCGGTGGGCCGCACCGGGTCGGCCAGCGCGACGAAACCGATCAGCCGCAGATCCCGGATCCGGGACTCGTCGAGATCACTGCGGTCCGAGGCGGCCCGCTCGGCGACAGCCAGCACCCGGTAGCCCTGCCGGGCGAGGTCTTCGACAACGCGCTCGACGCCTCGACGAGCGGTCTCCTCCAGCGGCACGTCGCCATCTGGTCTGCGCCACCGGGTGCACTGGGCCAGCACGATCTCCGGGGCGCCTTTCACGCTCAGCA
>NZ_JBSFLZ010000279.1:0-1240 GCF_053599315.1 Saccharopolyspora sp. NPDC000995 | reverse complement strand
GAGATTGCCGTCGCTGAAGGTGCCGAGCACCGCGTGGTAGCCGCGGGAGGGCTCGAAGGGCATCTCGTCGATCGGTACCCAGCCCGCCTTGCCTTCGGCCGGGTGCACTCCCGCGCCGCGCGCGCCATCGACGACCGCGCGATCGGTGGGATGCGGGAGCAGTTCTCCGTTGTCCACCAACGGACTTGCTCGCAAGGCACCCGCGAGCACTCGCCGTTGCACTGTGGATATTTCTTCGAGCCACCGGCTCGACGCGCCGTCGGATACCCGCCGCAGCGCGATGCGCCCTTCGGTGAGGGTGCCGGTCTTGTCGAAGCACAACACCTGCGCCCGGCCCAGAGCCTCGATCGTCGCGGAGTTACGCACCAACGCCCCGCGTTTCGACAGCCGCTGGGCGGCCGCGAGCTCGGCGACGGTGGCGACGAACGGCAATCCCTCGGGAACGGCCGCTACCGCCAGGCTCACCGCCCGCCCCAGCGATGTCCCCAATGGACGCCCGCGCAGTATGTCCGTGATGAGCAGAATCCCGCCTGCTCCCACGCAGATTGGAATCGTCACCTTCGCTAGCGTCTGCAGGCGAGCCGCGACACCGTCGGCACCTCGTCGGACGCCTGGCCCGATCGCGCTGCCTACCTCGGTGTTCGCGCCGGTCGCGACCACGACACCCACCGCCCGCCCGGCGGCGACCGCGGTGCCGCGGTAGATCATGCAGGACCGGTCCGCGACCGGCACCGCCGGAGTCGCCGTCACCGTCTTGGTGACCAACATCGACTCGCCGGTCAGGCTCGACTCATCGAGCTCCAGTCCGTCGGCATCCAGGAGCCGGCAGTCGGCCGGAACGGCGTCCCCGGCCACCAACTCCACCACGTCGCCGAGCACGAGCTGGTCAGCGGGCAACTGTGTCACGTTTTCCTTGCGGCGCACCACAACTCGAACAACGCTTGCCTCCAGCAACTTGTTCAGAGCACGGTCGGCGGTGATCCGTTGCACGCCGCCGATCAACGCATTCATCCCCAGCACGCCCAGGATGATCGTCGCGTCCGCAACGGCACCGATGCTCGCCGAGATCGCGGCCCCACCCGCCAAAGCAGGCGTCAACGGGTTCGCCAGCTCCTCCAGCGACGCCCGCAGCACCCCCATCCGGCCGAAGTCCGCTCCCGCGTCGTGATCCGGGAAACGCTGGTGCGCCGCATCACCGGTCAGGCCCTGCGGTGAACTGTCGAGCAGCTCCAGCACCGTG
>NZ_JBSFLZ010000278.1:0-2574 GCF_053599315.1 Saccharopolyspora sp. NPDC000995 | reverse complement strand
GCGTCGGCGGCGAGCACGCGGGCGGTGTCCACCGCGCGCTGGTCCAGTTCGGTCCAGCCTTCGGGCAGGTTCTTGGTGGTCAAGCGGGCAAGGTCATCGGGCTCTTCGCTCGCGCGATAGCCGACGGTGGATAGGTTCGCGATCATAGACGCGCACTCCTGATGCTCTCGGTCGACGATAAATACGCCAGGGCCACCACGATCTTCGGACAACTCAGGCCACCCCGGGCCCGAGGAATCCCCTTTGCGATCCAAGAAAATGACCGCCGATTGCGATCGCGTCGCCACTCTCGGTCATTTTCCTGACGGGGCCATTCCGGTCGCCCTGTCCGGCCCCCTATAGGTAGGCCACATCCGTGAGTGCTCGGGATGGTCGTCATCGATCACACGATGTGCCAAAGCGATCGCAGCTTTCCGATCGACTTCGTCGAGGGCGGGGTGTCCCCTGGCGATGGCCCCTAAAAAGTTCGCCAGCTCACCTGCCGCAGTCTGAGACAGACTGGCATCACCGCCACGGTGCACGTAACGCAACCGCACTATTTCCGCGGCGGACAACAGCAAGGAACACTCGGCTCCGCGCAAAGCTATTCCGGTATCGGGCAGAACACCGGACTCTCGGCTCTCCATGTCACTTCACCTTTCCATAACGACAACAGCGCAGACGGCCCGATCACGGTGCGGACACCGGGCGCGTCAGGGCGCGGTGAAGCTCGGCCACTGCAGGCCGCTTCCCGCCTGGGTGGCCGAGCACAGCCGAACCGGCGACGAGGAGCTCGGCTCCTGCGTACCAGGCCGCCCGTGCGGTGTCCGTCGAGATTCCTCCGTCCACTTCGATCCGCACCGGCCTCCCGGAGCGGTCCACCAATGGACGTACCTCTGAGATCTTTTCCTCCATCGTGGCGATGTATCTTTGCCCGCCGAATCCAGGGTTGACAGTCATGACCACGATGTGATCAAGCTTATCGAGCAAATGGCGAAGGAAGTCGACCGGAGTGGACTGATTAACGGCGACGCCCGCTTCCACCCCGAGGTCACGGATCGTGGAAAGGGTTCGAAGCAGATGCGGACAGGTCTCGGCGTGCACGATAATGGTCTCGCCGCTGGCCGAAGCAAAACGAGCGAGCATCAGACCGGATCCTGGACCATGAGATGGGCTTCGAATGGCAGATGACTGTGCTGACGGAACACAGCCACAACATCCGGCTCGAACGTCATGTTCGGGACGAAGCGTCCGTCCATGATGTCCTACTGGATGCGGTCAACCCCGCGTCGGTGAAGCTGGCCACCTCATCGCCGAGACGCGCGTAATCGGCGCCGAGGACAGAGGCAACCAGCTCCGGCTCTTTCAATGACCAACTCGGTGCGGCGCCGTGGTTCTCCGCGCGATGCACTACCCGGCTCACAACCATCAAGCGCTACTCCTGCTCACTTGTCCGAATTTCTTGAAGGCCACTCCCACAGGCGGAGTACGGATAAGTGTTGGGGGCGGCAGAAAACGATGCAGCCCCCAACACCATGTACCGAACTCGCTTGGCTCCGAGCCCGGCTCTATCAGCTGGTGCGACCCTTGAGGGCCTTCGCGGCCGCAGCCGGGTCCTTGGCGTTGTAGATCGCCCCACCGGCTACCGCTACCCTCGCGCCGGCGGCCCGCACCGAGTCGATGGTTTCGACGGTGATACCACCAGCAATCGAGAATGGGACCCCGGCCTTCTGGCCGTCATCGAGCAGCGACTGAATCGAGTAGCCGGGCCGGGCCTGCTCGTCGAGCCCAGCGTGAATCTCGACGAACGACACCCCCAACTTCGAGACCTCACGGATCCGGGACACACGGTCGTTCACCACGGTGATCATGTCAGCGACGACGTCCTTGCCGTACTTGCGGCCGGCAGCCACGGCCCCCCGCACCGTGTCATCGTCGGCCGCACCCATCACGGTGACCAGGTCCGCCCCCGCCTCGAAGGCGAGACCCGCCTCCAGCTCACCGGCGTCGGCGGTCTTTAAGTCCGCGAATACGAGCTTGTCCGGGTGCGCGGCCTTGATCGCCGTGATCGCGCCGATACCTGCGGACTTGATCAGCGGTGTGCCCAACTCAAGGATGTCCACGTGCTCAGCAACCTGATTCGCCAGGGTCAGCGCCTCATCAAGCTTGAGGACGTCCATTGCTACCTGCAGCTGCACGGCATTCTCCTCATCAATGAAGATGTTGTTCCTTGATGGTCAACTAATTCCGGTTTTTGGGTCGGAGAACCTGCCGAAGGGTTCGGCATGCTCTGTCTGTCGGCGTAACGCTCCAAATGTGACACGCCGTCGCGTATCGAGAGCGGTGAGTGGTCATCACGCGGATCGTCGTAGACTATCGCGGTTGGCAGGACCTCGTGTTCAGAAGGGGCACGTGGCCGGGAATGTGGAACCGGCTACTGAGCCTAGAATGATTGACCGCCTACGGGATGGCGAGCAAGGCTTTCGATATTTAGATCTGAAATGACGTCATTCGTGTCATGAATAACGGTGTCGGCGCCCGGCTTAGACCGGTCCTGCATCAAGCGTCCCTGATCAGTCGCACCGGCCGACGCTC
>NZ_JBSFLZ010000277.1:0-2621 GCF_053599315.1 Saccharopolyspora sp. NPDC000995 | reverse complement strand
ACCACCTCTGGAAACCACCTCCGCCGGCACCGCCACCGGCACCGCGTCCACCGGCAACCGCGCAGGCAAGGGCACCGCGCGTGCGGGCCAATACCGATAACCCTCGGCAGGATCGTCGGGCGAAAGTCTGGTCCTGGAATCCATCAACGCCTCGCCCAGATCAAACTTACCGGTAAACCGGCCTCGGGCTCGGGGTGCGCTCCGGAGAGCTGGCGCTTCTTCGTTTTTGGTGAACTCGATCCACCCCTGTGTGCTGGGACGGAATCGAAGGCGACCATCGCTTTGCCGTTCGTAAGCGCCGGCAAGCAGACGCCCGTCCGGGGTTCTGTGCACGTCCGACGTAGTCGCCAATACCGGCCCGTTAACGGCCTCCAGCACCTTTGACAGCAGCGCATCGGAGGCACGGGAAATCGCCAGCAAAGTCCACATTTTTTCGCCGTGCAATCCGCATCCGACGCTGTGCTCCCCGAGCAACCAGGCGAACAGCGCAAAATCGATCACCTCCCCATTCCGGAGGCGAATCCCGGAACGGTCTGAGGTCATCCGGGCCACGACGAGGCTCGTGTCCTGGTACAGCTGGTACGAGTACGCTTGGGCGACGACCTGCGCCTTCGAAGCACCCGGGGCCGGGACCAGCACCGATTGTTGGGGGAGGCTCACGATCAACGCCGGGTAGCCTTCTTCGACATCGTCTTTGAGATCGCTGAGCTTCCACGGGCGTGTCCAGGCGAAAAGCTGCACCACCTGCGCCTGCCCTGCCTCACTCAGCGGCAACAACTCCAGGAACTCCGCCAGCTTCTCCAGCCAGGCCCCCTCATCCCTGGTCTGGTCGTCATAACCCAGCAGATCCGGAGCACCCATCAACCGATCCAGCTCCCGGTAGATCCCCGGATCGGTGCCAGCTAGCATGATCGCCGCGCTCAACTCGGCACGCACCTGCCACAACGCGGGATTCCCGGTCAGCTCACCCGCGTCCCCAGCCCACACCCGGAACTCAAGCCGATCGTCGTCAAATCCGAGGACGTCAAAACGCACCGCACGATTCTTGTCCCTCGGTTGGGGAAGGGATCGGTGGAATCGGTATCCGTCAGGCCCGGTGTCGTCCGCCGCGTACGGATCAGACGGAAGCGAAATCGGCTTAGCGTTCCTGACGTCGCGTTGCTTCGGCCCGTCACTACCTGCAACGTTACCCAGCCGGAAAAGCACCGCCTCGAAGACCTTCGCGACCTGCGCCACACGCACGTACTGCACAGGGCTCAACTGCCAGTCAAAACTGACATTGATATGCCCCCCTGACTCCGAGCCATAACCGCCATGCCGCTGTAGCACACTCAGCAATTTCTCCATACTGGGCCACACCTGCTCGCTGACAGGCCGCCCAGTGTCATTACGCAGGATCGGCGATGTCGCCTCCACCTCGAAACGCTCCGCCTCCTCGATCAACGCCCACCTACCGTCAAGCAGAATCTCCTCGGCAGCAACCGAATCCAACAGATGGACCAGTTTCGAGCCGTGGGCTGCCCTCCAATCCACCAGCCCGTCTCGTTCGAGCTCCACCCCCAGGCTGTGGACCCGCGCATCGAAATTTTCACCCGGGAGTTTGAACTCGACCTCGAATCCCAGACGCACGTCCGACCGAGAGCTCACTCCACCCGGCACACCGTCCTCGAAATACGTGACCGGAACACGCCTCTGCGCTATCGCCTGCTTCGCCTGCACATACACCTCTTGCACCTTCGCCCGGCGAGCATTGCGCAACCTCCCCTCCGCCGCCTCCACTCCACGCAACCCCTCCTCCACGAACTGCAAATCCGCCGAAGTCCAGTCTCCCTGCCGTACCATGCTCTTCGCGGTTTCGACGTTCGCACGCACACCGTTCGGATCGAAATCCGGCGGCATCGCCCGCAAATGCCGCTCCATCCGCCCCGTCAGCTCAGCCAACCTCGCAATCCCCTCCGGCACGAACTTGGCCAACTCCGCCTGCAACACCGCCAACTCTGCCTGCAACGCCCTCTCCGACTCCGACAACGCCTGCCGATCCTCATCCCGCCCCTGCACCGCCACCAACTCCGCCTGCTGCGCCTCAAGCAACTCCAGCGCATCCCGCAAAGCCGCAATCCGCTCCCGAATCTCCACCTCAACCGGCGCAGCCTGCTCCGCCAGCCCCCTCCGATCTACGGCACCGGCTACGGTGTCATCAAACAGCACCGCAGCATCCGACAGCGAAGGCCCACCGCCGGTGTACCGACCCGATCCCGCCACCGACTCCCCCGAACGCCCCGCCTGAACCTCCGGCCCAGCCCCGGCCTGGATACTCAGCCCGCTGCCCCCCGTACCCAGCCTGTCCGCCAGTGCCCGGGAAAACTCCATTACCTGGCCCCGACTATCACCGCCGAGCTGGGGTCGATGATCACGGCCGAGCTCGCGGCGTTTCGCCGCGACCAAGGCCACCACATCGTCCACCGACACGGCAGCGCCCCGACCAGCCAGCTTCCGGGGGTCATGCGTGCCATGCACAATCAGCCGCGCCGCATCCATTTCCCCCGGGGTCAACTCCAACTGCCTCGCCCGCTCGATCTCCCCCCGCACATCCGAGTCCGACCACTGCCCCACCGGGGCTG
>NZ_JBSFLZ010000276.1:1387-2705 GCF_053599315.1 Saccharopolyspora sp. NPDC000995 | reverse complement strand
CTGAAGGGACCACCGGTTTGCCATGAGCATGGGACCGGGTTGCGTCCGGTCGCGGGCCGTGTGCTGATGGTGTCCGACGACCGGGCTGTTGGTCAATCCGAGCTGGCTGGTGTGCCGATCTGTGGCTTCTGCCTCTGCCGGTAGGACTCGCCCTCGACGACGAGTTCGTAGGCAGCCGACTGGAGCCGGTCGATGGCGGATTGGGCGAGTAGCGGGTCGGCCATCATCGTCAGGATCTCCGGTGGCTCGCGGTTGCTGGTGATCATGGTGGAGGCGCTGCGGTGGCGCTCGACGATGAGTTCGTAGAAGTCGCTGGTCTCGGTCGCCTCGAGTCGTTTGAGTGCGAGGTCGTCGATGATCAGCAGGTCGACTCGGTGCAGCTTGCGCATTTCCTCGTCGTAGGAGTTATCCAGCCGGGCGGCCTTAAGCCGTTTGAACAGCTTGTCGGCGCGTTCGTGGTGCACGGTGTGCTTACGGCGCACCGCGATGTGTCCGAGCGCGTGGGCCAGGAACGTTTTCCCGACGCCCACAGGCCCCATGATCAGCACGTTGTGCGCGTCGGTGAGGAACCGCAGTGAGGTCAGCTCGGCCCATAGTTCCCGGTCGAAGACGGCCGGGGTGTTCTCGTCCCAGGCTTCGAGGATCATCTCTGGGTCGAGGTGGGCCTTGCGGGCGCGCTGAGCGATGGCTTGGCGGTCTCGGCGGTTGACTTCGTCGGCGAGCAGGAGTTCGAGGAAGTCGTGGTGCGGCAGGTGGTTCTGCCGTGCCAGCGCGAGCCGTTCGGGCAGGGTGTCCAGCAGCCGCCCGAGCTTGAGCCTGCGCAGGAGCGCCTTGAGCTCCGCGGACGGCTCGATCGGTTTCGCGTTCGCTCCCTGGGCGCGGCGGGCAGTGTTCATGAGCTCCTCCTGACCGCGAAGTCGCCGGTATCACGGACAAATCGCGATGCCGTGCCGGGCCGCGGTGTGGTGGCCGGCGGCTCGGTGAGGCCTCGGGTGAGCATGCGGTCGATCAGGCCGACGTTGACCGCTTCGGCTTCCAGGGCGCGGCGGCAGGCTTCATCGACGGCCTCGGCGTTGTGTCGGCGGATGAGGCCGAGCAGCCGGTAGACCTGCCGCATCTTGGTCCAGGGCAAGGGGTGTTCCAGCACTGCCGCCGCGTAGGCGCCGATGTGAGGGCCGTGCGCGGATGCCTTGCGCTGCAACGCTTCCAGGTCGCGGGTCGCATAAGCGGTCAGCTCGGCGGGCAGGTCCGCGGGATCGGTGTTCCGGCGGCCGGGCTCGACGACGGGGTGGACCTTGATCAGCTCGCCTCGCCAGTA
>NZ_JBSFLZ010000276.1:0-1288 GCF_053599315.1 Saccharopolyspora sp. NPDC000995 | reverse complement strand
GAGCTTCACCGTCCTCGTGTCGACGCGGGCGGTCAGCCGCTGCCCGACCAGATCATCGGGAACGCTGTAGAGAGCCCGGTTCAGCTGGACGTGGCGATCAGGGGCGACCTTGGGGTGGGCCCAGGCCGGGATGTCGAACTCGGTGTCCGGCAACGGTTTCAGCATCGGATGCTCGTCCGTGGCGAACACCTCGGCCGGGCGTAGCCGGGTGGTGCCGTGCACCCGCATCCCCGCGACCTCCCGACACCACCGTGCCGCCCGTTCGCGGCAATCATCGAGGCCCCGGAATTGTTCTCCGGCAAAGAAGTTCGACCTCGCGTAAGGAACGCAGCGCTCGACCCTCGGCTTGTCCTGCGGGCTGCGGATCCGGGCCGGATCCACCACGAACCCGCGAGATTCGGCATATTCACGGAACGAGTCGTTCAACCTCGGCTCGGTCGCGTTCGCGCGGTCGACGATGGCCTTCATGTTGTCCGGGATCACCACGGCGAACACGCCGCCGAAGAACGTCCACGCCGCCTCGAACCCGGCGATCACCTCGCCGAGGGTCTCCCGATGGGTTGGATAGACGAACATGTGCCGCGAATACACCGCGGTGAAGATCAGCCCCTTCACCACCCGGCCGCGCCCCTCGGCATCGGTCAGCAGGCCGAGCCGGCCGAAGTCGACCTGCACTTCGCTACCGGGTTCGCAATCGGCCACCCGCACCGTCACGCGCCGCTTCCCGAACCCCAACTCCGTTCTCGCGTAACGGTTCAACGTCCGATACGACACCACCACACCCCGGCGCCCGAGCAGAATGTGGATCTTCGTCAGGGTCAACCCCTGATCCAGCCACGCCGTGATCTGCCCGGACTGCGCCGCGATGGTCTCCCACGCCTGGCTCTTGCCGTTCGGACGCTTCCTGCGGACGCCGGCGATCACCGCCGCCAGCAGCTCATCGGTCAACTGACCGGCACCACCCTCACGGTCCACCCCGCACGATTGCGCCCTCTCCACATACCGGCGCACGGTCTTGCGATCGGTGCCCGACAACCGGGCCACCTCCCGCAGACCTCGCCCCTCCAGCCACAGCCGGAGCATCTCCCTGATCTCGATCACCGAAACCTCCCGGTAGCTCATTCCGCCAATACGAGCGGCCGAGCGACCGGAAACCCCGCAGCCACGCCGGGCGGTCCCATAACTGGCAAACCACCAGCCCAGACGGTCCCATCAGTGGCAAACAGGTGGTCCCATGCTCCTGGCAAAACCGGCTCTGAGGTGGTCCCTTACTCCTGGCAGCCGACAC
>NZ_JBSFLZ010000275.1:0-2720 GCF_053599315.1 Saccharopolyspora sp. NPDC000995 | reverse complement strand
ATCCGGACTCACCGAATCCTCAGCACCGCCAGAAACCTCACTGTCCGGCAGTGCCGGCCCAGGCCCCCCAGAACGACCTCCAGCCGTCACCTCAAAATGAGCAACACCAACCTCCACAACATCACGCCACGCAGCCCCCCAAGCAGCGTTGCCAGCCCCACGGCCCTGTGTACGCAGCCATTTCAGTCCTTCCGCGGCGGTCGTGGCCCCTCCCTCCTCTCGAGCCCGCACAACCCACCCACCCAACTCCTCCCCAGGAATCCCAAGCCGGTGAACCCGTTTCTCCTTCCCCACCGCAGCACGCCACGCATCCTGCCAAGCAACTTTTTCAGCTCCGTGGCCCTGTTCACGCAGCCAGTTCAGTCCTGCCGCGGCGGTCGTGGCCCCTCCCTCCTCTCGAGCCCGCACAACCCACACACCCAACTCCTCCCCAGGAATCCCAAGCCGTTGAACCCGTTTCTCCTTCCCCACCGCAGCACGCCACGCAGCCCGCCAAGCAACTTTCTCAGCCCCGCGGCCTTGTTCATGCAGCCAGTTCAGTCCTGCCGCGGCGGTCGTGGCCCCTCCCTCCTCTCGAGCCCGCACAACCCACCCACCCAACTCCTCCCCAGGAATCCCAGGCCGTTGAACCCGTTTCTCCTTCCCGGCCGCAGCACGCCACGCAGCCCACCAAGCCTTAGCGCCAACCCCGCGGCCTTGTTTATGCAGCCAGTTCAGTCCTTCCGCGGCGGTCGTGGCCCCTCCCTCCTCTCGAGCCCGCGCAACCCACCCACTCAACTCCTCCCGAGGAATCCCAAGCTGTCGAACCGGTTTCTTTTTTCCTGCTGCTGCGTTCTGCTGTCCAGAGGCCGCCACATCACCCACGCCTGGCGTCGGGTGGGTGGCAGGTTGGGCTGTTGACGGTCCGGCCTGCGACTCACCCGGATACACCTGACCCGGCCCCTGCTGCGAGGGCCCGCCGCCCCTCAGCCCGGGCTGCCCGACGCCCCCCACAGCCGAGGGCACACCCTCAATTCCACGCACCGGTGGCCGGGCGGTACGCCGTAAATCCGGGGCGCCCTCCAAACCCGCCGCCTTTACCTTGGCCGCCAGCTGGTGGGCACACCTCCACGCGGCCGCAAGGACCTCTCCCTCGGGCAGCCCTTCCCGCAAGGCTTGATGCCATGTGAGGGCGACCTGGTCCACCACCAAATCAAACGCCTCCCGCTCCGGCGGCTTCACACCCACAAACACCGGAGCGAACAACAGCGGACTCACCAACCGCGCAGCGGCCAGCTGCAACCTCGCCACCTCGACCTCCGGCCAGCCTTCCACCTCGGCGAACCTCTCCCAGTCCACCGGCGACAACCCCAGAACGCCGGCAACAGTCCCCTCATCACTCACTCCCCGCGCCCAAGCGAAAGGATCCTCGTCCTCCAAACCAGCAGACCAGTGATCCAAAACGTCCCGGCCCGCCGGGTCATCCGACGGCCCAGCCCGCATCTCATCCAGACTCACCGAATCCTCAGCACCGCCAGAAACCTCACTGTCCGGCAGTGCCGGCCCAGGCCCCCCAGAACGACCTCCAGCCGTCACCCCAAAATGAGCAATGCCAGCCTCCACAACACCACGCCACGCAGCCCGCCAAGCAGCGGTGTCAGCTCCGCGGCCCTGTTCACGCAGCCATTTCAGTCCATCCTTAGCGGTCGTGGCCCCTCCCTCCTCTCGAGCCCGCACAACCCACACACCCAACTCCTCCCCAGGAATCCCAAGCCGCCGAATCTGTTTTTCCTTCCCGGCCGCAGCACGCCACGCAGCCCGCCAAGCAGCTTTCTCAGCTCCGCGGCCTTGTGTATGCAGCCAGTTCCGTCCTGCCGCGGCGGTCGTGGCCCCTCCCTCCTCTCGAGCCCGCACAACCCACCCACCCAACTCCTCCCGAGGAATCCCAGGCCGCTGAACCCGTTTCTCCTTCCCGGCCGCAGCACGCCACGCAGCCCGCCAAGCCTTATCGCCAACCCCGCGGCCCTGTTTTCGCAGCCAGTTCATTCCTTCCTCGGCGGTCGTGGCCCCTCCCTCCTCTCGAGCCCGCACAACCCACCCACCCAACTTCTCCCGAGGAGTCTTAGGCCGGTGAACCCGTTTCTTTTGTCCGGTATCAGCATCCTGCTGTCCAGATGCCCCCACAGCACCCACGCCCGGTGCCGGGTAGGCGGCAGGTGGGGCCGTTGACGGTCCGGCCTGCGACTCACCCGGATACACCTGACCCGGCCCCTGCTGCGAGGGCCCGCCGCCCCTCAGCCCGGGCTGCCCGACGCCTCCCACAGCCGAGGGCACACCCTCAATTCCACGGACCGGTGGCCGGGCGGTACGCCGTAAATCCGGGGCGCCCTCCAAACCCGCCTCCCGCACACTGGCCGCCAGCTGGTGGGCACACCTCCACGCGGCCGCAAGGGCCTCTCCCTCGGGCAGCCCTTCCCGCGAGGCTTGATGCCATGTGAGGGCGACCTGGTCCACCACCAAATCAAACGCCTCCCGCTCCGGTGGCTTCACACCCACAAACACCGGAGCGAACAACAGCGGACTCACCAACCGCGCAGCGGTGTACTGCAACCTCGCCACCTCGACCTCCGGCCAGCCTTCCACCTGGGCGAACCTCTCCCAGTCCACCGGCGACAAACCCAGAACGCCGGCAACAGTCCCCTCATCACTCACTCCCCGCGCCCAAGCGAAAGGATCCTCGT
>NZ_JBSFLZ010000274.1:0-2768 GCF_053599315.1 Saccharopolyspora sp. NPDC000995 | reverse complement strand
CACCCGGTACGACAAACTCGCTGTCCGTTACGAGGCCACGGTGGTCATCGCGTCTATCAACGAGTGGCTCTGACATCTGAAACAGACCCTAGTTGAGGCGCGCAGGTCGCCGAGCACGATCTCGGCAACGCGAACGACCGAACCCGTTGGGCCGACCAAGCCGAGCGCACCGCCATCTATGTCCGCGCCGCCCGGAACCAGCCGACCGAATGGGACTGAGCCCCTCCTGCGGCGCGACGACAAGTGACCGTGCCCGGCTAAATTCGAAGACCCGGATTCACCTCCAAGACAACAACCCAGAACAAAGCCGACGAGATCGACAGCGAAAGGCGTCGCGGGAACTTCCTCGACCCCGGCGCAGGGGAACTCCTCATCGCCGACTGGACGAACACCTGGCTTGATTCTTGGACTGGATTCACGCCAAGACCTGCCAGGACTGCAACGCGCTGCTCAAAGAACGAATCATCCAGCGCCTTCGCGCGCTCTGAAGACCCGTCCCGATGCCGCGACCTCCCCAACTCGCGGCGGCATCGAGCCGCGCGGCCGGGCGGAGTGGACGTCCCCCGCCACACCGCCTGGCCGCATCCCCAACGACGATGACGGCACATCCTGCGGGCTGGACAAATGCTCCAGGACACGGTGCACGGTTACCGCCCCGTATCCGGCCACACCTCATCCTCCGGAAATGGCTCGCCAAAATCCAGTCCATCGCCCTCAACCTCGAACAACCCGACGGGGTCCCCCCCGTACTCATCAAGAAACGCAGCGAAATCATCGTGGCCAGCCACCGTCCCGGCACCGTCGGCACCCGCAGCATCGTCGCCGGCATCCTGTCCCAGGAACGCAAGCAACTCGGTCCCGACAAACTCCTCATAAGCATCCTCGCCCAGCAGCATCGCAGCATCCGCGGCACCTTGCGGCACCTCATCTACCTCCGCCACGGCCCGAGCAAGCCACGCATCCAGATCGGCGTCAGCCGACCACGTGTCCCGGCCGTCCTGATCCGCCCCAGTCCACCCCGATACCCCCTCCGGCCCCGTACCCATCGGGGCCCCACCCGCCCCGGTCTCCATCACCTCCCGGGCCTTCTTCCGTCCCCGCCCCGCCACCTTCTGCTGGAGCTCCGCCAGCTCCACCCCCTGCTCCTCAGTCAGCTGCCCCTGCTCCTGCAACGCCTCCAACTCCGCAAGACGGGCGGCAGCGGCCTTTCCCTCCCGGCGATACTTCGCGTAAGAGTCCTTCTTTTTCTGCCACGTCTGTGCCTTCGGCCGGAGCTTCGCCAGCTCCGCCTCCTGCTCCTCAGTCAGCGGCCCCCGCTCCTGCAACGCCTCCAACTCCGCAACACGGGCAGCAGCAGCCTTTACCGCCCGGCGATACTTCGCGACAGATTCCCTCTGTTTCTGCCACGTCTGTGCCTTCGGCCGGAGCTCCGCCAGCTCCGCCTCCTGCTCCTCAGACAGCGGCCCCCGCTCCTGCAACGCCTCCAACTCCGCAACCCGGGCGGCAGCAGCCTTTACCGCCCGTTGATGCTTCGCGACCCGTTCCTTATTTTTCTGTTTCTGCTGTGCCATCTTCGGCTGGAGCGCCGCCAGCTCCGCCTCCTGCTCCTCAGACAGCGGCCCCCGCTCCTGCAACGCCTCCAACTCCGCAACACGGGCGGCAGCAGCCTTTCCATCCCTGCGATACTTCGCGCCCCTTTCCTTATTTTTCTGTTTCCGCTGCGCCTTCGGCTGGAGCTTCGTCAGCTCATCCTTCTGCTCCTCAGACAGCGGCCCCCGCTCCTGCAACGCCTCCAACTCCGCAACACGGGCGGCAGCAGCCTTTCCATCCCTGCGATACTTCGCGTCTGATTTCTTCTTTTTCTGCTTCTGCTGCGCCACCTTCGGCTGGAGCGCCGCCAGCTCCGCCTCCTGCTCCTCAGTCAGCCGCCCCTGCTCCTGCAACGCCTCCAACTCCGCAACACGGGCGGCGGCAGCCTTTCTCGCCTGGTACCGTTCCGCGTCCCTTTCCTTCTGTTTCCGTTTCCGCTCCGCACTCGGGTCCTGCTGTGCTGCTTGACTCTCGCCGTCACCCGGACTTCCGGACACAGCCCCAGCAGCAGCGGCTGCGTCCACCTTCCGCCGCTTGACCCCCCGCGAACTCTCGGCAGCCTCCTCCCGCGAATCCTGGTCCGCCTTTCCCCGCGTCCTCTTCGTGCCCTTCGCGCCGGCTTTCCCCGCCACCGGCCCGGACACACCACCCCGACGCTTCGGGCCCGTCACCACAGTCGGCAGCCCCGGCCCCTCGTCCTGGCCCCGCCACCGGGAACCACTGGGCGGCAACACCACCTCCCCCTCCCCATCCACCCCGGACACCGGAATCACCCACATGCCGGTCGCAGCCAGGACATCGGCGTCGTGGGCTTCCTCCCCCTTCTGCGGATCCAGCAGCACGACCCGCCCTTGCTCATCGCCGTCTTCTGCACGCACCGCAGCGATCAGATGTGCACTACCGTCGGCACGCCGGTACATCACCGGCACGGCCACACCCACCGGCCCACCCCGCACATACCACTCAACCCCGGCCACACCAGCCACCGGCCGGGCCGTCGCCCCCAACGCCTCCTCCAACCGGGCCGCGTCCCGGTCCCCCACAGCCGGCCCCGCCACGAACTGCCGACCGAACTTGACAGAATTATGAAACGCCACCACCGCCTCCAGGCAATTCACCCGGAAACGCTCATCACCGCGACGGTAATTGGCCTGGTTCACCCCCCGCAGGAACCGATA
>NZ_JBSFLZ010000273.1:0-2778 GCF_053599315.1 Saccharopolyspora sp. NPDC000995 | reverse complement strand
CCTGCCCCTCCACACCCGCGCCGGAAACCCCAGCCGACCCAGCCCCCCGCAAATCCTCACCAGCAGACGAAGACGCCCCAGCACCAGACAATTCCACGCCCCGCAACCAACGCGCAGCCACCTCCATCCCCGGCAGCGTTGACCGGAACAGGCTCACTTGCTCCTGGGACCAGCTCTCCAACTGCGCCCATCTCCTCGCAGCCTCAACCTCGGAACGCACATCCGGACGGAAATCCGCGGGCAATGCCGCCAAATGCGCGTCCATACGCCGGATCAAACCGGCCATTTTCTGAAGCTCCACCGGCGCATCCACCCGCAAGCGCACGCGCCGATCAACGGACGAAGACGCCTCCGCACTGGGCGATTCTGCACTCCCCGGCAGCTCCTCATTCGTTCTCTTCCGGCCACGCGTGACTACGTCGTCCTGCCCCCTCGCCTGCCGCGCGTCGTTCACCAACCCCTCCAACACCCCCTGCTCGGCCTCGACACGCCCCGCCAACTCGCCGATCTCTGCCCGCAGAGCCCCAATACGCTCCCGCAACGAATCCAACTCCACATCCTCACCGGCATTCCGCACCGACACCGCCGCCAACTCCGCCTGCCGAGACTCAGCCCGCTTCAGCGACATCGCCAACTCCGCCTGCCGAGACTCGTTCTGGCCCAGCGACTTCCGCGCCTCCGCGACCCGCAGCTCCCGCGCCACGTCGCGCAGCGTCCCGATCCCCAGCCGCTCGCCATACAGCTGATCTGCACTTTGTAAGACCGAGAACAGCCGCCAACCACCCACCAACTCTGTGCCGATCTCACCGACAATCGCGGCGACACCACCAAGATCGTGTACCAGGTCCATCCGCCCGAGCCAGCGACGAATCTCCAAGACCCCCACATTCGCGGGCGACCGAAGCTCGTCCTGTTCGGTGTAAGAGTTGAACATCTGGGCCGACAGATCGGCCAACAGCCTCCGAAGATCATCCATCGTCCGGGCGTAGCAGGCAGCACCTTCCCGGCCGTCGTCGAAGCCGGCATCGATCAACATCCGGAGCCGCCGCATCCCCGGCATAGCGTTGTCATTAATGAAGAAACCCGAATCTATCTCCCAGTACAACCCGGCCAAATTCAGCAGGGACTGCCGGTAATCAGCTGGCAGACCTATCTCGTTCCCCAGCCCTACCTCCGCCGCAACCTCGCTCCAGCCACCCCCAAACCGCTCAGCAATCATCGTCACGAACGGAGTCAAGACAACGGCGTTCAGGCGCGCCTGCGACTCCGCCGGCTCCCTGACCACCACAGACCGAGCGCCCTCGAACTGAACCAGCAGCCCCCGAGCCCACTCCGCTAGCTGCGCGTCGTGTTTGACACGCGCAGCCTTCTCAACCTCGGTCAGCTGGTTCTTCATCCTTTCCCAACGCCTGTCGGCCTTCCAAATCTCCTCCAACGCCTCCTTCGGATCGCCATCGACCCGATCAAAAAACTCACGCGCCTTCCCCGCCAACTCCACCAAGCGCTGCACATCCGAACGCAAGGCGTACCCATCGGCCCGGCCTTCGAAACCCGCAACCATGCGGGAAAGGGACACCGGCGAAATGTTCGACGACTGGGGATCAAGCTGGTTGGCCACCCACGCTAGGCCGCGCAGCGTCTCCACCCCCGGCCGCTTGCCATAAAACTCCTCTGCCAGCCGTATAATCGGCAACAGCCGCCTACCACTCGCCAAGTCCGCGCCGATCTCACCGACAACCGCGCCGACACCACCAAGCTCGTGTACAAGATCCATCCGCGCGAGCCAGCGACGAAGCTGCACGGCCCCCGAAGCGGGCTTTTGCCCTCCGGCTTGAGGGTTGCCCCTTTGGCCGGACAGCTCGGCTGCCAGGCTCTGAAGATCATCAACCGTCCGCTTATAGAATGCGGCACCTTCCCTGCCGTCTTCGAAGCCGAAACCGATCAACATCCGGAGCCGCCGCATCCCCGGCACAGCGTTGCCAAGTTCGTAGAGGTCGGGTCCTGTCTCCCAGTACAACTCCGCCAGATTCAGCAGGGACTGCTCATAATCAGCCGGCAGACGTGCCTCGTCCCCCAGTCCTATCTCCGCCGCAAGCCCGCTCCAGCCACCCTCAAAACGCTCAGCAATCTTTGTCAGGAACGAAGGCAGGACAACGGCGTTCAGGCGCGCCTGCGACTCCGCCGGCTCCCTGACCACCACAGACCGAGCGTCCTCGATCTCAACCAGCAACTCCCGTGCCCACTCCGCTAGCTGCTCGTCGTTTTTAACACGCGCGGTTGTCTCGAGCATTCCCAGTCTTTTCCCCATTAGCAACCAAGACTTATCGGCGTTCCAAATCGCCTCCAACGCTGCCTTCGGATCGCCGTCGACCCGACCAAGAAACTCTCGCGCTCTCCCCGCCAATGACACCAAGTCATCCACTTCTGAAAACGTGGCATCCCCATCGGCTCGGCCTTCGAAATTTGCAACTATGCGGGAAAGGGACGCCTGCGAAATATTCGACGACACGGGATCAAGCTGACCGGCCAACCACGCCAGGTCGTCGAACGTTGTCTTGTCTGGTGTCGCGCCATACAACCGCTTCGCCAGACGGATCACCCGCAACCCGCGCCTGCGGCTGACCAGATCCGCGCCGACCCGATCAATGAGCGCGTTGTAGCCACCAACGTTTTCCACCACGTCCATCCGCTGGATCCAGCGACGAACCTCGGCGTCTGACACATCCTCCGGCCGCGGATTCTCGTGCTGACCCGTCACACTGTTGAACACCGGATCCG
>NZ_JBSFLZ010000272.1:0-2782 GCF_053599315.1 Saccharopolyspora sp. NPDC000995 | reverse complement strand
ATTACGACCATCACCGCAGGCCAGAACACAACAGATCAATATCCCGACAGGCCCACGACCAGCACCGCAACCGCCGCATAACCGCGAAACCTCAGAGATCAACAACCAGTCAACTAAACACAACCCGTCTCAGTTTGACTTGACAACTACCGCGGCGCATTCGACCACGCGGGCGTGGCCAAGGTCGGTGAGCTGCCCGGTCCGGTAGTGGACATCCGTGATCAGGGTCGTCAGCGTACTTGGCAGTTCATGCTCGGTACGCAGACTGAGGAAGCTGGTCAACTCCGTCAGGTCGCGGCCGGTGTCGATCGCGGAAAGCAGGCTGGTGGCCGACACCGTCCAAACGCGGTCGGCGGTCTGCTTCGCGTAGGTGGAGAGGAGGAGCCGGTCCGCGGCGGTGATGTCTGCGGTGGCGACGATGTCGAAGTTGGGCAGCACCTTCAGTGATCGCGCGTCGGCTGTGGCGGAGTTGGCCGGTTCGTAGGTGTCGGCCAAGCCAAGGACGTAGGCTCCCAGCGCGGTGAGTCTGATCGCCTGGAGGCCGTCATAGCGGCTCAGCGCGTCCAGATCGTCGCTGCCCCAGTTGTCATGGAAGTCGTCGCGTGCGCCGGCGGGGTGAACGTAGTCGAGGTCGACCAGTCCGAGAGTGCCTGCGTACTCGAACAGGACGGCCAGGGTGTAGCGGCCTTCCAAAAGTTCCCAGTTATGGAAGCCGTCGTAGCCGAGGCTGCCGTACTGCGGGTCGACGAGGTAGAGCTTCCACAGCGCCATGTCGTTGCGCGCAATGGTGGGGCTCAGGTTGCCGCGACGCATCGTGTTGAACAGGATGTCCACGTCGATCCACTCGCCCGGCGAGCACGCGGCCAGTGCCTTGGCGATCATCTGGCGGCGGGGCTTGGCCGCAGTGAGTACGTTACGGATGCGCTGGCCCTTGATCTCTTCGATCCGGCTGAACTCGTCGATCAGCGCGTGCGTGAGCCAGCGTCGCCACAACTGACGGATGATCTCCGCAGGTGGCTTCCCCAGCGCGGCACGGCCTTTTGGAGTCAGAATCGCACGAGTGCCGTCGACCTTGGCGAGCCCGCCTGACTGGACGAGCAGCGGCCAGGCGAAGGCGGCGATGGGTTCATCGGGGTAGAAGTCGCCTTGCGCGAGATGCGCGCCGATGCTGCGAATGGTGGCCGCGGAGGGGCGGCTGGTCTTGGCGCTACATTTCACCTCGCCTGCCGCGCAAAGTTCGAGCACGGTGCGCAGGTTCGTCAGGGCTTCCTGCGCGGTCAGCCGCACGTGACGTTCGTCGGAATCAGGCGAGGCGCTCAACGTGTTCATATTCCCTTCACCCAGTGGCGATAGGCATCGATCCACTCCGTGCCCGCCGGTGGTGGCGTGGGCAAGGGCAGATCCAGGATCGGGATGCGCTGCTTCGCCCGGCCGCGCTTGCAGACGGCCGTGATCTGCTCGTCCTCGGTCAGATCCAGTTCCGTGACGGTCACATCCACGCCCAGCACCACCGTTTGGAACGGCACGGCGAGATTGTCCGCGAGCATGGTGTAGAACCCGGTAACGCACTCACCGTGGTCGTAGCAGTCAAGGGTCGCGTCAGCGATCAGGGCGTCCAACGCCTGCCGTATCGATCGACTCACCCGTGCACTCTTTCACACCTGGGGATCACCCCCGCAAAGGTCGCCAACAACTCGCCCGGTCTGCCCGTGGGCGGTCCTCAGCGGGTTGTGGCTCACCTGTGTTTCGGGGAGGAGGATTATGGGGTGCTTGTTGTTCGTGCGACGAAGAAGTTTCTGGGGCGTGTCGGTGCACCAGCGCCCCTGCTGGCGAGGAAGGCACGACGCTGCTGGGGCCGTGGTACGCCACCGCGCTGTTCTGGCAGCCACAGGTCGCTTTGTTGGTGAACGAGCAGACGTTGTCGCCGGTGTTGATGCCGTTGGCGCCCGCTGTCACCTTGCCCGAGCGGATTGCCGATGAGGTCGCGGCGGTTCTGGCGGCTCACCAGGTTCCGTCGGCGGTCGTGGAGGAGCAGCGGCAACGGATGTCGGAGTGCTTGTTCGGCGCGACCGCTAACCGCAGTGTGGTGGGTGTGATGAACGAGTTCGCGCGTCTGGCCGAGGTGTTCCGGGATGGTGATCGTGGTCTGGATTTGTGGGGGCTCGCTCTGCGGTTGGCGCGGACACCGTGCGGACCGTTGTATGGAACGCACATCAGCCCTGACCGGGCGCTGGCGGCGGCGTTTGACTCGCCCTAACGGTCCTGCGACGCGAGGACATCGGCCACCGGGTCCGCGCCGCAAGTGGCGATGTGGGTGGCCAGGGTTTCGTTCATCCGCATCGTCTCGAATTCGGGCAGCTGATATTTCCAATTTCCGGATGATGTGTTCATAACCTTGGCTGGTCCGACCCGCGAGAGCCGGTCGACCGTTACGGTTTCCTGGTTATCGCTGGCGGAGACCAGCGGTGGGTGTGACCTCATTAGGAGAAACCGAAGAGGTCAGGTGATACCGGCGAACTTGATCAAGGAAGCAAATGTGCGCCCGCGGTTTTGCCACTGGAATAGTCGACTCTCCTGAGTGAGGGATATCGGGGGCGGGGAGAGTGTCGGGCACTTGTTGGTGACTGTGAACGTTACCGATGGTGTTCGGCTGTTTGATCCGATGGATGGGCGTGCGCCGCCGCTCATCGAAACCGCACCGTTCGAGTTGCGGGTCATGCGCTTTGACTCGCGAGTACGAATACGTGCTGCAGTTCACCTTTTCGCTCGCGAGCGTATCCGG
>NZ_JBSFLZ010000271.1:0-2802 GCF_053599315.1 Saccharopolyspora sp. NPDC000995 | reverse complement strand
GATGGACTATCCAGTCCGGGCTCCGTGGTGGGGCGGAATCAGCACGGCTGTCCGATGTGGAATCCGCCCCGGTGCCCTTCGGTGAGCTGAAGCCGTTGAGAGACCCAGCGGATGAGTGGGGGTCTGAGCTGCGTGGTGGTGCGGGGTCGTTGCCGGATGTGGTGGATGGCGGGAGTGGGGTGCTGGGCGCGGGGGATTTGGCGGGGGTTTCTGAGGAGGGGAGCGAGGCGCTGGAGGCTTTCCAGGAGGCGACGGGTGTGCCTGGACGGCCGAGGCTGGTTGGGGTGGATGGTCACGCAGAGGATGGTCACAATGTGGTGGCGTTCCTGCGGATGCTGGACTGGTGGGGTGTTCTAGACCATGCGGTGGTGGTGAAGAAGTGGAAAACGACGTGGAGACCCCTCCCGCGGGGGTCGGACGGATTTTGGCACGCGGCTTCGGACAGTCGGGAGTTGGTGGAGGAGGGCACCCCCGCCTGTTATGTGATGGGCCAGTACGCGCCAGGGGAGACGCCGGATAGCGCCACGCGGCTCGAGGACTTGTGGGACCAGCTGACCCAGAGGCCAGCGGATCGGTTGGCGATGGTGCCGCCGCATCTGGATCCGAACGGGGAACTGCCCCCGCATACCCCGTTGGAGAACATCGGGGAGTCGGTGGAGTTCTTTGTGCATGTGGTGGACCCGGCTGGTGGCAGGGTGGAGTACGGGCTGGCGGATCAGGGGCTGTTGCGTCGTGGCCGCGAGGCCGAATGGGAGGGGTTGTTCGCGGTCTTGGAGGAGGCGGGGCCCGCGGAGTTGATGAGTATGGTCAACCCGGGGGTGCGCCGGGACCGGTATCTGGCTCAGGCGTTGGGGGTGGATGAGACCACGGCGCAGGTGTGGCGGATGTGGTCCCACCTGCCCGAAGGGTGGCATGCCGAGGCGTTGCGCCGGGCGATCACCGGGTCGGTGGTCAGCACTTACGGCGGGCGAGCGGAGGTCAAGACACTGGTCGAGACATTGGTACCGGCCGGTGCGCGGTATCAGGAGCGGTTGCGCGCTCTGGGCGAGCTCATGATGCCCCCAACCGATCGCCGCCCTCAGCTGGAGCTGGAGGGCGCGGCTGAGTACCGCGACGAGCTGCGGCACAAGGTGGACAGGCTCGGTGGCCTGGACCAGGTGGTGGCGAGCAGGCCCGACCTCCAGGTGGAAGTGCGCGACCTGGGCGCTCCGGCAGCGCAGCGTGCCGGGATGCGAGGCAGGCGGCCCAGTCCGCGGGATCTGAACGTGCTGCGCGAGCTGGCGCATGCCCTGGACGGTCGTGAGTTTGACTACCTCACGCGCTTCTTCGGCCCGGACTACGTGGTCGCCCACGCGGTCGGCGTTTCTGAGGAAGACGTGCAACAGTGGCGTCGTGGCCGTCCCGGTGATCGTGCGATGGTGCGCGGGATCGTGTTCGACAAGGTTGTCGAGGCGTTCGGGGGGCCGGAAGGGGCGGTCGCGGTGGCTAACCGATTGCGGGCGCTGGGCACCGAGATGGGCCTGCAGATGGCCAAGCGGGGGGAGCTGGACCCCCGGGAGGGCGTGCAGGTGGCCTCGGGAAGGCGGCCGGAGGGGCCATCTACCGCCGCGCGGGAAGTTTTCGGTTTGCCGACCACGCAGGAGTGGTGGGATTGGACTCTGGGCGAGGTGGTGGACTACGTCGCCGAGAGTGCTGTTCCGGCGGGAGTCCCGGATGGGGAATTGGTGGCTCACCTCGGCACGGCCCGGGCGGCCTTGGTGACCCATGTTGTCGAGTCCACGGCTCAGGCGTGGCTGGACGGCAGACAACAGCCTGCCCCGCACCATCTGCGGTTGATGCGCGAGGCTGCCCGGCTCCCGGGCTCGGAGCTGGTGCGTTACCTCGGCCCGGGCCGAGCACTCGACTTCGTCTGGTTTCCCGAGTCGAAGGTATGGAAGGTGTTGGCGGGCGTCACCGAGCTCCCTGCGGGGAGGGAGGAGGGGAGGCTGCGCCGGGCTGTTCTGGGGGCTATCACCGAGGGGCTCCTGCGGTGGCCGCAGCCGTTGAGGCGGGTGGTGTGGAGTGAGAACGGGATACGGGAGGCTGAGCGTCGTCTCGCGTGGGCCGATGCCACAAAGGGAGGCGAGTTCCCCTCCGGCGCATGGTCACAGTGGGAGGCGGTGGAGACCCAAGGTCTGAGTCTGCGGCCCGAATATCGAGAGGTCTTCGAGGGACTCGGGAGGTCGTTGAGGGCTTCGGTCAACTACATCGTTGTTCAGGTCCTGCTCGGCAATGAGGGCGCGAAGGCGATGGTGGAGGGCTCGGGCATCGTGATTCCTGACCCGGGTCCTGGCGCGGTCACGGGGTTGCTGGAGCAGATCGCCGACCATATCCGCGCCGCGAAGGGCCTGCTGCACGCTGGTGTGTTGCGGCGGGTGGTGGGAGGCGCGGCGAGTGAGCGGTTCCAGGCGGCGACGGGGGGTGTTGTCCCGCAGCTTCGGCTGACCGGTGGCCCCGATGCGGTGCGGGAGTTCATGCGGCAGACGGCGGCCGGGGATGTTCATTTCCTGGTGCTGAGGGTGCCGCCGGCGGCCTCGCAGGATGCTCCGCGGGCGGTGTATGTGAACGGCGACGACGCGAGTGCGTTCCTGGCCTCTGGTGGCTTTTTTGAAGGCGGGCCGGCGCATTATTTCCTGGACACCGTCCAGGGCGATGACAGACGGATCGGCCCCGAGTCGGCGTTGTCGTCGAAGGTGTTGGCGGGCGCGGGCGATGACGTGGCCTGGTGGGCTCAGCACGGCGAATTGGGTGGGCCGGAGCAGG
>NZ_JBSFLZ010000270.1:0-2821 GCF_053599315.1 Saccharopolyspora sp. NPDC000995 | reverse complement strand
TCACCACCACCGCATGGTCTAGAACACCCCACCAGTCCAGCATCCGCAGGAACGCCACCACATTGTGACCATCCTCTGCGTGACCATCCACCCCAGCCAGCCTCGGCCGCGCATGCACTCCCGTCGCCTCCTGGAAAGCCTCCAGCGCCTCGCTCCCCTCCTCAGAAACCCCCGCCAAATCCTCCTCGCTCAGCACCACACGCCGGCCATCCACCACATCCGGCAGCGACCCCCGTGACCTATCCCGCGCGTACTCCGCCTCGCCGCCACGCGGCTCAGACCCTCCCTCCACCAGCGGCTTCAGCTCACCGAAGGCCACCGGGGCGGATTCCACATAGGACGCGGACGGCCCGGCCCCGGCCTGGATGATCGGTTCGCTGCGCCGCGTACCCAGCCTGTCGGCCAGCTCCTGGGAAAACGCCACCACCTGATCCTGCTGATCATCACCGACCTCGCGGCGCTTGGCCGCGACCAGCGCCACCACATCCCCCAGCGGCACCACGGCATCCGCACGAGCCAACCCCCGCACGTCATGCGCGCGCCGCACAACCAGCCCCGCCGCCTCCTTTTCACCACTGGACAAGTTCAGGCTCTTCGCCCGGGCGATCTCGCGGTCCAGAATCGACCGCGACCACTGCCCCACCGGTATCCGACCGGTATCCCGCACCGTGCCCGCCCCGACACCGGGTACGACCACTGCGGGCTGTACCTCCCCAGCCACCGACCTCGCCTGGGCAGATGCCGTCTGAGCAGCCGGTGTCTCCTCCGGGGCCACCTTGTTTTCACCGGAGACCGGAACAGCAGTCGAGGCCTCCGTCAGACCGGCCACACCCTCGCGGCCGCTGGCCGGCACCGCAGCGCCAGGCCCGGTCAGCGGCCTAGTCGATCCGTCCGTACCGAACACCGTCCACTGCGGTGTGCGCCCACCCTGTCCCGGCGTCATCGCGACAACATTGCGCTCCAGGCCCTGCGCCAGAGCCGACCCCTGACCCAGCGACACCGTCACAGCCGCACTCGAATTGCCTGGGGACACCAACACCACAGGCCCGCCCGTGGAATCCGCCACACTGTCCCGCACGAACTCCGCCAGCCCGTCACCAGCAACCACATCCGCGGACACCTCCACCCGCACCGTGTCCGCCGGCAAGCCCACAGGCAAGGCCGCCGCCGGGTTCTGTTGCAGATACGGGGCCGTCTGCGACCCCTGCCCCGAGGGCATCGCCGAATCCGGTGACACCGCAGTGCCATCCTGGCGATGCGAATCCCCATGCCCCGCAACGGAGTCCACACCGGAATCCCCATCGCGGCCGGTCCAGCCATCCGGCGAGGACTCGTGCCCCGCGGGCACCACACCCCTGTCGGAGTCCACGACAGACCCGGATCTGACAGTCTCCGGCAGCGCGGCATCCGCGGGCGCACCAGAAGTATGCGGGGTCACCGCCGGTGAGCCCGGTGTCTGCGAGGTAGGCACCTCCAGCGGCCGGTTCCCGGACACATCCACACCATGCACCCCAGGCACCGGATCACCACCGGCAACCGGACGGTACTGCGGCGGCGGGGTATCCGGCCGTTCCTGCCCGGAAACCACCACCCCATCAGTGGAATACGCCGGCAGCGGCTCGCCCGACCGGTCCTGCCCAGGACCCACCACCCCATCCGGGGAATACGCCGGTGGCGGTGTATCCGGGCGTTCCTGCCCGGAACCCACTACCCCGTCGGAGTGTGCCGGCAACAGCGGTGTGCCTGGCCGGTCCTGCCTGGAACCGGGCACCTCCGGGACACCACGAGCCGGCTTCCCGCCCGGCACGCCGCCATCAGCACCCTCCTTACCGTCCTTGACGTCCACGGCAGCGGACACCACGGGGTCTTTGCCGGAGGGCACCGATACCGCAGCCGAATCCACCGGCCCGACCGGGAAAACAGAGTCCGCATCGGACAGCTTCGAGACATCGGACGGCTTCGAGACGTCGGGCAGCTTCGAAGCATCGGACGGCTTCGAGGCATCAGAGGAATCGAACGTGTTGTCCTTGCCTGGGGAGCCAGGGGTTTGCCCTGTCTGCGACCCGGACCCTGCTCCCGGCAGCGGGGTTTTCTCCTCGTCGAGCCCGCCGCCATCGGTGGTGGTGTCCTCACGTCGGCTGGTGTCGTCGAGGTAGGGGCTTGGGCCTTGCGGGTGCAGTTTGCCCCGCCATGCCAAGCCCGTCAGATTGCCCACACCGCTGAACACCGACTCGGACACGCCCGCCGTCACCGAGAACGGGTTCCAGGTCACTTCCTGGCCCGTGGCCGCCTGATACCCGACCTCCCCGAACAACTCCCCCAGGCCGTCGGACAACGCCTCCCCGATCCCGCTGCCGAACCGCGCCGACCACATGCCCCGCACCGACATTCCCGCGTAATGATCCAGATGTTCCCCCACCACGTCCGCGAAGCGCGCCATCGCCGACACCGGATACTTCTCCGCGTGCTCGTCCACCGCCCGCTTCGCCGCCGCCTCCAGGATCTTCTCGTCCACCTCATCGCCGAGCCCCCGCACCAGCACCTTCGTCAACGCGTTGCTCACCAGACCACCCACCGCCGACAACGGCAGCGACACCAACGCCGAAAACGCCCCCATCCCCGCCGACTGCTCACTGAGCTTCCCGTCCCATTTCGCACTGGACTTCTCACCCAGCATCTGCGCCTGGGCCTGCAGATCCGGCACCACGTTGAACGCCACACCACCAGCCGCCGCCATCGCCAACCGCATGAACAACTGACCCCACCACCGCGACAACAAAAACCGCATCACCGCCATCCGCGCCGCCAGCCACGCCATCGA
>NZ_JBSFLZ010000269.1:0-2838 GCF_053599315.1 Saccharopolyspora sp. NPDC000995 | reverse complement strand
GCGGAGCCCGGGCGGCACCGCAGCCGCGTGAGCACCGGAACGCCGAGGCCGCAGCGGAGCACGTCGACGACGCCGATGATCCGCAGCCGTCCGCTCTCGGTGAGCTTCTCGGCCCGCCGGAGCACGGTCGACTCACTGGCCCCGACGTGCTTGGCGACGGCACCCCACGGCGCCCGGCCGTTCAGCTGCAGGGCTGCGACGATGCGCCGGTCGAGTTCGGTCTTGCCTTCATTCTGCACAACGTGCATCTTGAATGCGGGAAAAGCTCAAGTCAATGGGTGGCGGTGCGGGAAAGTTGCAAAATAGAGATCTGAGTTGTTCACCGTGATCATCTTCCCCGGCGTCACCACCGTGCACTGCGCGATCGCGACGCAGCCGACTCCCGGCTCACCGCGTCGGCAAGTCCAATGCCGATCCTGCGAGGAGCGATACCGTTTCGGGTATCGCCGACTCGTACGTCGGCCGGCCCGGGACCACGGCAGAGGGATCAGAGGCAGTTCTGCGTGTGCTGGGAGCTAGTCACGCCTCGGTGGTGGCGACGATGAGACCGGTGTCCGCGTTCGGCGATCCCGCCGACGCGCTCGCGGACGCGCTCCATTGCGCGGAGGTGGCGAGCCGCATGCCCGACCCGAGTGCACTCCGTCTCTGGCGCCGCCACAACCTCGGAGTACGCGGGCGGCTGCGTGAGGCTCGACGCCTCCTGGCCTATGTGGACGATCAACTTAGAGCTGCGCTCCGACTCGATGACGAGAAACAATCGCGTGCGCTAGCGACGCTGCGTGCGTACGTCGAAGCGGATGGCGTCATGACCGACTTCGCGAGCCGGATCGGAACCAGCCGTCCGTCGGCGTACGCGCGCCTGCGATGGCTGTCGGGGTGCTGCGCCCCACGCACATGATCGGCGGCCAGGGTCCTGGCGGCGACCACATCACCCATGGCGATCGCTTCCACGAGTTCGTCACAGCTGAGCGGGGGTGGCGGTGCAGCGCGCACGCAGCACGGTGAGTCGGTGCTGTCCCGGGTCGTGCGGATCTTCGAGGCATTCGACCCGGACGCGCCGTCCCTGCGCGGCACCGACATCGCCAACCGTTCTGGCGTGCACATTGCCACGGCCTCGCGGCTGGTCGATGAACTGGTGACCTACGGCTGGCTCCTGCGGGACGAGGACCGGCGGATCCGGGTCGGGGTCCGGTGGCCGGCTGCTGGCTGACGCACTCAACCTGACACGGAATTTCACCCACCAGACCGGTTCCGGCTTTTCGAACCTGCGGAGCCACATAGCTTGCCGCCGCAGACCGAAACAGCGGCAACCGCAATCTCTGGCTCCGCACCCTTGACTGGCTTAGCCCGGATCCACCGAGTTGGTTTTGGCGTGTGTTGTTGCAGCACGTGCGCCAGCAAATCAAGTGTGCGCCAACGATGGGTCAGTGCGGGGTGGGGACAGGTTGCTGCGCCGGACGCGGTGTCGCCAGTTTCGCCTGGCGTCGGTGTCTGGATGGGTGGAGCAGGAGGGAGCGGGAGGAAAATGGGAGGATTGTAGGGGGTTGAACCGCGTTGTACTGCACTGAGCGGAAGTGAGCTGCACCGGTTTGTGCTGCGGTTTCTCGGTTTTCGCAGGTGACTGTCTCTTGTGGACTCGTAGTGCTTCAGTTCCTGGAGGATCTTCTTCGCGTGACCTCTGTCGAAGATCAGCACTCGGTTGGTGCACTCTTCGCGAACGGAGCGTGTGAATCGTTCCGCGTGCGGGTTGCAGTTGGGGCTGCGCGGCGGGGTCTTCGTGACCGTGATGCCTTCGCTGGCGAGGATTGCGTCGAAGGCGGCGGTGAACTGATGGCGCTCAGGTGAATCGGCTCTGGCGCGGGTTTCGTGACCCTGGTGACGGGTCGTGATCGCGGTTGTTGATCATATTGGGCGTGCTCTGTTGATCTGGAAGCGTTGCTGCCTCATCTGGGCGGGCTGTTGTGGAGCGAGTGGAGTACGGATCCGACGGCGTGACGATCTGCGCTCGGTCGCGCGTGGCCGAGGCGACCTGCCGGGCTTGCGGGGTGCGGTCTGGGCGGGTGCACAGCCGTTACGTGCGCCGGTTGTCTGATGGCGTGCTCGGTAGGCGACCAGTGGTCATCGCGTTGACGGTCCGGCGGTTCGTATGCCTGGATTCTCAGTGCGCGACGAAGACGTTCGTGGAACAGGTCGACGGGCTGTCCGAGCCGAATCGACGTCGGACGACTCCGCTGCTGGCGATGTTGGGGCAGGTGGGCTTGGCGTTGGCAGGCCGAGCTGGGGCGCGTCTGGCCGCGATCTTGGGTATCAAAGTGGATCGGACGACGCTGCTGCGTTTGGTCCGGCCGGACAACAAGCTGATGCCGATCCCCGATGCGTGCCTCGGTCACCTCACCGAACTCGAAAGGTGCGACGCCTGCGTGCCGTCCGGTGCCGAGGCGGTCGTCGCCGATGGCGTAGACCTGGATTCCGGCGTTGGTCACCGTCTTGCCGCCGTCGGCGACGGCGATCCGGTTGCCGTGGAGCATCTCGACGGAGTGCGCATTGTCGGCGTCCTGCAGGCGGGTGGCGAACACCAGGCGGGGAGCGGCTCCGTGGGTTGGGGGGCGAGCAGGATTATTTGTAGAAGTACAAGCGGTGGCAGCGCCAGGCCCGATGCATTGTGGCAGTTGGATATGGGTGTGGCTCTTTTGGAGTGAGCTGGTGGACGTGTGTGATCAGCGATTTCGCTGGGTGGTGATCTTGGAAGGGCTCCTTCTCGTTACGTTCGTGGGTGCTGAAGCCGCATGAACGTCAAGAAGGAGCCCGGGTGTCAGGGTACGCGAATGATGAAGTCAT
>NZ_JBSFLZ010000268.1:0-2877 GCF_053599315.1 Saccharopolyspora sp. NPDC000995 | reverse complement strand
GGTGGAACAGCCACCCGCTCGACCGGACCCGCACCAGCCACCTCGCCCGCCTCGAACTCAGCCTGGCAGCCTAAACCAATTAACCACCAGGATCATGACGCGGGGCGTAACCGCATCTCGCCCAACGGGAAGTTCGAGGTCCGACCTGTCCGGGCCCCGGGGGTGCTCGACTTCTCGATCGACGTCCGTACTCTGTGCCGGGTGCGACTTGTCATTGCCCGTTGTCAAGTGGACTACGTCGGTCGGCTCACCGCGCATCTGCCCATGGCGCAGCGTCTGCTGCTGGTCAAGGCCGATGGTTCCGTGTCGGTGCACTCCGACGACCGCGCCTACAAGCCGTTGAACTGGATGAGCCCGCCGTGCTGGCTGATCGAGGATCCCGGCGTGTGGACAGTGCAGAACAAGGCCGGCGAGAAGCTGGTGATCACCGTCGACGAGGTGCTGCACGATTCCAAGCACGAGCTGGGGGTGGAGCCGGGCCTGGTCAAGGACGGTGTGGAGGCGCACCTGCAGGAGCTGCTCGCCAAGCACGTCACGACGCTCGGTGACGGTTGGTCGCTGGTGCGCCGCGAGTACCCGACCGCGATCGGCCCGGTGGACCTGATGTGCCGGGACGCCGCGGGTGCGAGCGTGGCGGTGGAGATCAAGCGGCGCGGCGAAATCGACGGTGTCGAGCAGTTGACCCGCTACCTGGAGCTGCTTAACCGGGATCCGCTGCTGGCACCGGTCGCCGGGGTGTTCGCGGCGCAGCAGATCAAGCCGCAGGCCCGGACCCTGGCTGAGGATCGCGGGATCCGCTGCGTGGTGCTGGACTACGACACGCTGCGCGGCATCGAGCCGGACGAGTACCGGTTGTTCTGATCCACCCGTTCCTGTCACCTGCGGGAGTTGTCGGCCCGCAGGTGACAGGAAGGTTCCCATGCTCACCTCGTCCGCGTGGCTTGCACCGCGCGCAAGTTGGGCGCCGATCGTCGTCAATGCCGCCGCGGCCAGCGATGTCGCCTGTCCGAACGAGGCGGAAAACCGAACGAACGGCGGTCGGGGGTTTTGGTATCCACCTCCGACAAGGGATGTTCCTTTGCCTTGCCTCGCGGGGACGGCTGTCACGCGGTTTTGATCGCGTTGCCGTCGATCAGGTGGTCGGTGCCTGCGGTGCTCGCCGCGTGCGGTGAGGCGAGGAAGGCGACTTGGGCGGCGACCTCCGCCGGTTCGACGAGCCGGCCGGTGGTCATGCCCGCTTCGGCGAGGAGCTGGTCGAGCAGCTGGTCGAGGGGACTCCCAGCGCTTCGGCCATCGCCGCGCCGTGTCCGTCCGCCGCTTCCCACATCGACGTGCGCACCGGACCGGGGGAGACGGTGTTGACCCGCACGCCCTGCGGTCCGATCTCCATGTCGAGCGCCTTGCCGAAGGCGGTCAGCGCCGCCTTGGCGGTGGTGTAGGGCATCGGTCCGGAGTGCGGTATCCGGGCGCTGTTCCACGAGATGTTGATGATCGCGCCGCGGCGACGCAGCAGGCTTGGCGGCGCCGCGCGGGTGGCGCGCTGACGAAGTTCAGCTCGAATGTCTGCTTCCAGTCGTCTCGGTGAGATCGGAGAATCCGGCGAGCAGTGCCCCGTCTCCGACGTTGTTGACGAGCAGGTCGAGTTCGCCCACGTCGGCGATGGCCTGTTCGACGAGGTTCGCCGGTCCCTCCGGTGTGGATAGGTCGGCGGTGCCTCCGATCGCGCCGGTCGCCGTGAGTTCCGGTGTGATCGCGCGCCGCAGCGACGACCCGAACGCCTTCAGCGGCGAGCACGGACACGATCGCCAGGCCGATGCCGCGGCTGGCGCCGGCCAAGGTGGCCGGTGTCGCGCGCACGACGGTCCACCGGCGCTTTGCCAGCCGGGAGGCGCTGGTGGAGGCGATGGCCGCCTGGGCGGCCGAGCAGTTCCGCGACGCGGTCGAGGCCGCACGCCCAGCCAGCACACCGCCGCTGGTCGCGCTGCACCAGGCCACCGCGAACGTGCTGCGGGTGAAGGTCGGCTGGGGATTCGCGATGAGCCGGGCGGTCACCAGCGAAGTCGAGCGCATTCACGACGAGGTGCGGCAGGGGTGCGTCCTGCTGCTCCGCCGCGCCAGGGACGCTGGCGTGCTCCGCGCGGACGCCGATCTGGAGTGGGTGCGGCGGGTCTACTACGCCCTGATCCACGAGGCGTTCGAAGATGGCAAGGCAGGCGCCGACACCGACGGCATGGCTGCGCGCGTCGTGGACACGCTGCTGAAAGGCGTTGGCGCGTAGCTGAACCACGTGTCAGACGCGGTCCGACTTGCCGCAGGGGCGCAGTCGCACGGCCGTCCGCGGGGCCAGCGGTCCGGCGAGGTTCCGGAGGTCGGGCCTGCTCGGCCGCGGTCTGGTTGTGCGTTGTTCGCGGTCTGGTCGTTCGGGTCGTCCGCGAGTCCGGCGATGATCGCCAGATCGATCCGGGCGTTCACAGCTCCACCCCCCGTCGGTGCGCATGTGCCAACAGTGACCATAGGGGTCACATTCCGTTGCGTGGAGCGGTTTTTTGCATATCACTCGCATGGCCGCGTCGGGCCGCGCTCCCTTGCGCGGTGGGTGATCGGCGTGGCGTCTCATCGGGCGGAAGTGGCCTGATCGATTTAGTGTCGAGTTTCAACGAAATGGTATCGACTCGATGTGATTCGCCCCACTGTGCGGTACTGTCCGGCTGCTGTCGCAAACGTGGTGGTTTTCGTTCGAGTTTGTTGGGTCTGGAGGTGGCGTGACGGTGGTGCTAGCCCGGGGTCAGCTGCTTGACGCCAACGCGGTGGATTTTGCGTTGTTGGCGTTGTACTTCGCTTTTGTTCTGGGTATTGGGTATTTGGCGCGGCGTGCGG
>NZ_JBSFLZ010000267.1:0-2917 GCF_053599315.1 Saccharopolyspora sp. NPDC000995 | reverse complement strand
GACACCAGATCCGTCAACCGGGCACCAGCCGCCACACCATCACCCGCCACAGCCCAAGATCACACCACAAGATCAACTTAAGCTAAGCGGCATTGAGTCATAGCCCGGTTGCAGTACCCGGTGCAGCATCAGGAACGTGATGATCGGCCGGGTCGAGCTTCCAGCCGACAACCGGGTCTCCAACGGCTGCGCCGCCCACCCTCGCGGGTCCGGCCAGCGTCCGAAGAACACCCGAGCCGCCCACGTGTAGGCGGCGTTTCCTCGCCTGGTCCGCCGCAAGTAGTCCAGGTAGGCGGCGTGCAGATCATCACCGGGAGCGGATGCGATCGCGAGCGGCATCGAATTCTGCTTTCACGTGCGCTGGAGCCAGATGGTCTGGCGACGTCAGATATTCCAACTGTCTGAATGCCTCTCATCATTGGGGCGTTCGGCGGCTGATCTCGGCGGCGTAGGTGGCCCAGTCGCCGCTGCTGGCTCGTTGCCAGGCGACCGCGACGCTGATGTGGATGCCGAGCATCTTGGCCAGGACGGCAGCGGGCAGGTCTGTGGCGAGTTGGAACAGGGCGGTGGATCGTGTTTGTCCGGGTTGCAGTCCGAGTTGGCGGAGTCGTTGGCCCAGTTGGTAGGAGCTGATGGGGCGGCCAGGTTGTCCGCCGGGGAACAGCCAGGGCGAGGCTCCTTTGTCGCCGATCGCGGCGTGACCGCGGCGGGAAGCGACGAGCTGCAGGGTGAGTCCGGCAAGGGGTTCGGGCAGCACGACGGGTTCACGGCCGAGTCGCAACCGTACTTCGTGGTCGTGGTATTCGATGTGGTCCAGGGTGAGGCGGCTGATGGCCGATGGCCATTGGGCGTAGAGCAGGATCAGCAGGCCGGCGACGCGGTCTTCGGGTTTGACGGATGGGTCGTGCAACAGCCAGCGGGCTTGTTCCCAGCGTGTTTCGGTGTCGATGATGCGTGCTGGTCCGCCCCACCTGGTTGCGGGATAGCTCAGCCGGGTCAGCTTTTGTTTCTTGGCCCATCGGACGAAATGCCCGGCTTCGACCCGGTGTGTGGCGTTGTCGTCGGTGAGCCAGCGATCGAGATCGGGCTGCCCGCAGGTAGCAAGCGTCAGATCGTGCGAGGCCAGCCAATCGAGGAAGACCATCGCGCCACGAAGGTGCTGGCGAACGGTTGCGAGCTGGTTGTGGGTGGTTTCGGCGCCCTCGACTCGGCCGCGCAGCCGGCGGAGCAGGTGCCAGATGCCGTAGCTGCGCAGCAGTTGCTGTTGGGCGGGCGGGCGTTCGGCGATGGCCCGGGTGATCCAGCGTTCGAGCCGGGACATCTGCTCGTCACGGTGGGGCAGCGCGCCAGCGGCGACCAGAATGCTGCGCAGGTGTTCAACCGGTTTGCCGGGTGGCAATGCGTCCACTGTCTCGTGGGTGAGTTCGCCGCGAGTGCGCAGTTCGTGCAGGATTGTGGGTGTTGTGCTTCTGTTGAGCCAGCTTTCCACTGTGGACGGATGGCTGGTGGCGGTCACGGTTTGGTAGAACGCCTGCAGGTGCTCGGGTATCTGCCCGTCCTCGGCAGCGAGAAGTTCGCGCAGCCGACGGTTGATGGTGCACCGGGCGCAGCGGCCGACGTGGATCCGGCCAGGTTGCCCGCAGGTCGGGCAGCTGCGCCAGAAGTCGGCGTCTGGGCGGGCGCAGGTCGAGCAGAGCGGTTCGGCGAGGGTTCCGCCGCGAAGCCGGGCGGTCTCGGATGCCGCTCGATGCGGATGTTTCTGTGAAAACTCCGTGCGTGTGCTGTCCCTATCCGGGGCGTAGGACGGAGTTCAGGAATGTCACCAGCATCGTGGAGGCATTCCATGAACCCATCACAGCCCACCCCACGCACGCCCCGTGCGCGCCGCGCGCAGCCGGACGTCAGCGGCCCGGCCTCTCCATCAGCACCCCGCCGAACCCCACGAAACCCGCGCGAGCGGGCTGGCGCGAGCACACCAGCGACGGTGTGGGCCTGCCAAACGCCCCCGATCGACCCCGACGATCCCTGGCCCACCGCGCTCCTAGACAAGATCGTCACATCCTTCACCACACCCCACGACGAGGTCATCCTGCTCGACCTGCAGGCCACCACCCGTCCCCACGACCTGCCCGCGACCCGCTCCGCAGAATCCGGCGGCCTCACTACAGCAGAAGCCGCCGTCAGCCAACTCGACCGCACGGTCAGCATCACCCCCACCCCCGCCGAACCCACCACCAGGCACTCACCCAGCCAGCCCCGCCCCGGCTTCGCACCCGACGGCATTCCGGACACACCACCGCTGCCCCGCCCGTCGTCAACGGAAGGCGCAGGCAAGTGCCGCGCGAACTTGGTCATCGCGAGCCTGCCACCGCAGCACGCTGACACGCGGACCTGCGATCACCTCGCCCAGACCGCGGCCCGGCTACTGCGCACCGGCGGGATCCTCGCCGTACTCACCCACACCCACACCGCACAGGGACAGCTCCTCGACCCCACCGGCTCCGTCGTCGCGGCGGCACAAAGCGCGGACCTGCTCTACCTCCAGCACATCGTCGCCCTGCTCATCCCGATCCGGCACGGCCGCCTCCACACCGAGAACGACCACCCACACGGCTCCGCGCCAGGCACCTCCGCAAGGCCGGTGCGGCATCGCCGTGTCCACGCCGACGTCCTCGTCTTCGCCCAACCACACCAGCACACCGACCCGCACCCCCAATTCGGGCCCGACACCGGCGCCATCCGATGACGTACCCCCACCAACACCCCACGCCTGACCACGCCGAAAAGAAGGACATCCCTATGCGCGATCACACTGGACCCCGCACCCCTCTTTGTCAGGATGAGATGAGACACCTGGTGTGAGTACCGGGTACCAGAGCGAGGGCGGGATCGGAGATCCTGATAGCCGTGTCCACTT
>NZ_JBSFLZ010000266.1:0-2940 GCF_053599315.1 Saccharopolyspora sp. NPDC000995 | reverse complement strand
TTGCCGACATGACGGGCCTGGCTCATGAACCGGAACGCCTCGACCGCCCGGCGGACATCCCAGCTCCGCAGCGGCAACGGCCGCACCGCACCGGCACCCGCAGGCAACATCAGACCGGACGGTGGCTCCAGCGCGCCGCTCGACGGCACTCGGACGAGCCGCCCGCCCCGGATCTCACCCGCGCGAACGAGTACCTGCGGCTCACCGGAAGCCACCGCCCCTGGCAGGGCTTCCAGAGAAGCGTCTTCCGAGTCGAGGTCTACCAGTCCGAAGCGGCCAGGGTGCTCGGTCTGGGCAGAGCGCACCAGGCCCCAGATCGAGGCTGCGGCGAGGTCGACGGCGCCCCCCGCGGCACTGCCCTCGGCAACCGCGCCACGAGTCACGAAAAAAGCGCGGGACCTGGCGAACTGTGGTGCGGCTAGCCAGGTTTGCACGAGGTCCAGTACGCGGCCGGTCACCTCTCGCACGGCGTCCGTGACCTCTTGCGGGCCCGAGGCGATCGGGATCAGCAGGGTTTCGGGCACGATGTCGAGCTCGGAGAGCGTAGTGAAGGCCGGCGTACCGGGGACTGCCAGTTCGCCCAGCACGGCAAGGGAACCCGGTGGCCCCGCCGCAACGGGCAGCCACTCAAGCCGGAACAGGGCGTCCTGGTTGGACACGGACAGCGCACCGGTGTCGACCGGGCGCATAGTCAGCGCTCGCACCGAAACGACCGGCTGCCCGGTCTGGTCCGCGACTTCGAGGGACACGGTGGCCGGCCCCGACACACTCAGCCGTACCCTCAGCGACGTAGCGCCGGTGGCGTGCAGCGAAACCCCGTTCCAGGAGAACGGCAACTGGCCTCCCTCGGGTGATGCCGCGCCCGAGGAAGCAAGCACGTCGGGGCGCGGACCGCCGATCCCCGCGAACGCGGCGGAGTGCACGGCCGCGTCCAGCAGCGCCGGGTGCAGGCCGAACCCGCTCGTGTCGACCACACCCGGATCGACTTCGGCGAAAATCTCCTTGCCGCGCCGCCACACCGACTTCACTCCCTGGAAAAGCGGACCGTAGTCGAAACCGGCATCAGCAAGCCGCTGGTAGAACCCGTCGAGCCCGATCGGCTCCGCGTCCACGGGCGGCCACGGAACCGCTTCCGGCGCAGGCTGGGCCTCGGCGGAAACGACACCCCTGGCGTGGCGGGTCCACTGGACGTCCTCACCACGGGAGTAGACGCTCACCGTGCGGGCGCCCGCCTCGTCGGAGCCGCCGAGCACCACCTGGATCTGGACGCTGCCGTCGTGCGGCAGGACCAGGGGTACTTCCAGGACCAGCTCGTCGACGTGCCCGCAGCCGACCTCGTCACCAGCGCGAACCGCGAGCTCCAGGAACGCGGTACCGGGAAGCAGGACCACCCCGCCGACCCTGTGCTCGGCCAGCCAAGGGTGCGAAGTCAGCGAAAGGCGGCTGGTAAAAAGGAATCCGCCGGATTCCGGCAGCTCGACCCCAGCCCCCAGCAGCGGGTGGTCCGTCGCGCCCAGCCCCAGCGAAGCGGCGTTACCCGAGCCGGTGACTGCCGTCGGCCAGTAGCGCTCGCGCTGGAACGCGTAGGTCGGCAGTTCCACTCGGCGGCCGGCGGCGATCAGCTTTGCCCAGTCCGGTTCAACGCCGAGGACGAACAGCTCCGCCAGCGCGCTGACGGCCGACTTCTCTTCACCACGATCCTTGCGCATCAGCGGAATCGCTGCGGTGTCCACCAAGTTCTCCTGGACCAGTGCGGACAGCGCGCCGTCCGGGCCGAGCTCCACGAACGCCGTGGCACCCGCGGCCTCCAGCGCCCTCACCCCGTCGGCGAACCGCACCGTCTCGCGGACCTGCCGCACCCAGTACTCCGGGTCACACCACTCATCCGACACGAGCCCACCGGTCACGGTCGACACCGCCGCGATCGAGGGCGTGCCGAACGCCAGCCCGGTCACAACCTCGCGGAATTCGTCCAGCATCGGCTCCATCAACGCCGAATGGAACGCATGGCTCACCTTCAAGCGTCGGCTTCGGAAACCACCCACCTGCGACACGGCCGCCTCGGTCCCGGCGATCACCACCGACCGCGGGCCATTCACGGCCGCCAGCGAAACACCTTCCGGCAACGGCGAAAGCTCGTCCTCCGTGGCCTCAACGGCAACCATCACACCACCGGCGGGCAACGCCTGCATCAGGCGAGCACGCGCGCTCACCAGCGCACAAGCATCCTCGAGAGACAACACACCCGAAACGTGCGCGGCGGCGATCTCGCCGATCGAATGCCCGGCCACGAAATCCGGAACAATCCCCCATGACTCCACGAGCCGGAACAGCGACACTTCCAGAGCGAACAACGCGGGTTGCGTGAACCCGGTCAGCGCCAGCGACTCCTCATCGTCGGCGACCGGGGAGCCCAACGCGGCCGACACCCCGTCGAAGGCTTCCGCGAACACCGGGAACCGGGCGTAGAGCTCCTTGCCCATCCCGGCCCGCTGACTCCCCTGACCGGCGAACAGGAACGCCGTCCGGCTTCGTCCATGAGCCGTGCCCTCAACCAGGTTTGCGGCGCAACCGCCCTGGCCCAGTTCAGTCACGGCGTTCAGCAGTTCTTCGTAGTTCTCGCCAACGAGCACCGCACGGTGCTCAAGCACCGACCGGTGCGCGGCCAGGGAAATCGCGACATCCGCAGCCGTGACACCGGTCGTTTCCCTGAGGTAAGCCGCGAGCCGTGCGGCCTGCGCGCGGACGGCCCCGGCCGTCTTCCCGGACACCACCCATGGCAGCACCACGGGCCGGGGAACCGGTGCCGCCGTGACAGGCGCAGCCGGAGCCTGCTCCAAGATGGCGTGCGCGTTGGTGCCGCTGATCCCGAACGAGGACACCCCGGCCCGGCGGGGGTGCCCGGTTCGTGGCCAGGACACCGACTCGGTCGCCAGCTCC
>NZ_JBSFLZ010000265.1:0-2957 GCF_053599315.1 Saccharopolyspora sp. NPDC000995 | reverse complement strand
CGGAAAGGGTTGAGCAGGCCGGGGGAGCTAGGAGGGACCGCCTTAACCGGGAGCTCATGGAGTATGCCCGTGATCTCAGTGTCATCACCGGCACGTTGCGGGAGGGATGGACTATCCAGTCCGGGCTCCGTGGTGGGGCGGAATCAGCACGGCTGTCCGATGTGGAATCCGCCCCGGTGCTGTTTGGTGAGCTGAAGCCGCTGGTGGATGGGGGGTCTAAGCAGCATGGCGGCGACGCGGAGTACGCGCGGGATGGGTCACGGGGGTCGCTGCCGGATGTGGTGAATGGACGGCGTGTGGTGCTGGGCGCGGAGGATTTGGCGGGGGTTTCCGAGGCGGGGAGCGCGGCGCTGGAGGCTTTCCAGGCGGCGACGGGAGTGCCTGCGCGGCCGAGGCTGGCTGGGGTGGATGGTCACGCAGAGGTGGATGGTCACCATGTGGTGGCGTTCCTGCGGATGCTGGACTGGTGGGGTGTTGTGGACCATGCGCTGGTGGTGAAGAGGCGGAAAACGACGTGGAGAACCTCGCGGTTGATGTCGCCGGATCCGGAAGCACGACGGTTGGTGAAGGAGGGTACCGACGTCTGGTATGTGATGGGCGGCGAGTACGCGCCAGGGGAAAGGCCGGATAGCGCCACGCGGCCGGAGGACTTGTGGGACCCGCTGACCCAGGTGTCGCCGGAGGTGACGCCGGTGCCAGCGCATCTGGCCAGGGAACTGCCGCCGCGTACCTGGTTGAAGAAAATCGGGGAGTCGGTGGAGTTCTTCGTGCATGTGGTGGATCCGGCTGGTGGCAGGGTGGAGTACGGGCTGGCGGATCCGGGACTGTGGCGTCGTGGCCGTGAGGTCGAATGGGAGGGGTTGTTCGCGGTCTTGCAGGATGAGGGGCGGCCTGCGGAGTTGATGAATATGGTCAACCCGGGGGTGCGTGAGAGCCGGTATCTGGCTCAGGCGTTGGGGGTGGATGAGGCCACGGCGCGGGTGTGGCGGATGTGGTCGCACCTACCCGAAGGGTGGCATGCCGAGGCGTTGCGCCGGGCGATCATCGGGTCGGTGGTCAGCACTTACGGCGGGCGAGAAGAGGTCAAGACACTGGTCAAAGACCTGGTGCCGGACGGTGAGCGGTACGAGGAGCGGTTGGGTGCTCTGGGGCGGTTCATGGTGGGCCTGGCCGATCGCCGCCGTCGGCTGGGGAGGTGGGGCGAGGAAGAGCGTGCCCAGCAGGGTGTCCCCCGCAGCGCGGCCGAGTACCGCCAGGAGCTGCGGCGAGAGGTGGCCAGGCTCGGTGGCCTGGGCCAGGTGGTGCTTGCCGGGAGCGAGCCCGACCCCCGGGTGCGCGTGCCGGTGCTCGGCGGTCCGGCACCGCAGCGTGCCGGTGTGTCAGGCCGGCAGCCCACCGGGCGGGAGCTGAACGTGCTGCAGGAGTTGGTGCACGCCCTGGACGGTCATGAGCTTGACTACCTCAGGCGCTTCTTCGGTGAGGACGAGGACGTCGCCATGCACTGCGGCCGTGGCGGTGATCGTGCGGTGGTGCGTGGGATCTTGCTGGACACCATTGTCGAGGCGTTCGGTGGGCCGGAAGAGGCGGTCGCGGTGGCGGACCGATTGCGGGTGCTGGGCCTGGGCCCGCTGAAGCAGCTGGGCTGGGAGATGGCCTCACGGGGGGAGCTGGACCCCCGCAGGGGCGTGCAGGTGGCCTCGCCAGGGCAGCCGGACGGGAAAACCGTGGCGAGGGTTCTCGATTTGCTGATGGAGGGCCCGTTGCCGTGGACCCTGGGTGATCTGGTGAAGTACGTCGCCGAGGGTGCTGTTCCGGCGGGAGTCCCAAATGGGGAATTGGTGGCTCACCTCGGCACGGCCCGGGCGGCCTTGGTGACCGGAGTTAACGAGTCCAAGGCTCAGAGGTGGCTGGACGGCAGACGACAGCCTGACCCGCACCATCTGCGGTTGATGCGCGAGGCTGCCCGGCTTTCGGACTCGGAGCTGGTGCGCTACCTCGGCCCGGGCCGAGCACTTGAGGTGAACGACACCGACCCCGGCTTGTTTCCTAGAACCGAGTCGGAGGTATGGAAGTGGCTGGCGGGCGTCGCCGGGCTCCCCGTGGGGGACTCTGGGAAGCTGCGCCTGGCTGTTCTGCGGGCTATCCGGGATGGGCTTCTCCCGCCAGCGCCGTTCAGGCTGGTGTGGAATGAGAACGGGATACGGGAGGCTGAGCGCCGCCTCGCGTGGGCCGATGCCGCAAAGGGAGACGAGTTCCCGTCCGACGCTTGGTCACAGTGGGAGAAGGTGAACGCCCAAGGTCTGAGTCTGCGGCCCGAATATCGAAGGGTCTTCGAGGGACTCGGGAAGTCGTTGAGGGCTTCGGTCAACTACCTCGTTGTTCAGGTGTTGCTTGGTAATGAGTATGCGAGGGCCATGGTGGCGGGTTCGGGGATCGTGATTCCTGACCCGGGTCCTCGCGCCGCCACGGGGTTGCTGGAGCAGATCGCCGACCATCTCCGCGCGGCGAGGGGCCTGCTGCATTCTGGTGTGTTGCGGCGGGTGGTGGGAGGTGCGACGAGTGAGCGGTTCCAGGCCGCCACGGGGGGTGTTGTCCCGCAGCTTCGGCTGACCGGTGGCCCCGATGCCGTGCGGGAATTCATGCAGCGGACAGCGGCCGGGGATGTTCATTTCCTTGTGCTGAGGGTGCCGCCGGCGGCCTCGCAGGATGCTCCGCGGGCGGTGTATGTGAACGGCGACAAGGCGAGTGCGTTCCTGGCCTCTGGTGGCTTCTTCAACGGTGGGCAGGCGCATTATTTCCTGGACGCCGTCCAGGGCGATGACAGATGGATCGGCCCCGAGTCGGCGTTGTCGTCGAAGGTGATGGCGGGCGCGGGCGATGACGTGGCCTGGTGGGCTCAGCACGGCGAATTGGGTGGGCCGGAGCAGGTGGCGTGGCTGGATGGCCGGTTGCCGCGG
>NZ_JBSFLZ010000264.1:0-3010 GCF_053599315.1 Saccharopolyspora sp. NPDC000995 | reverse complement strand
AGATCGCCGCGGCGTATGTGGCCGGGGCGTTGTCGTTGCGGGACGCGGCCCGGGTGGTCGCGTTACGCAGCCGTGCTCTGCGGGCACTGGCCGGGCAGGACGGCACGGCATCGGTGCACCCTCCGGCCGACTCCCGGTCGCATTCGGTTCAGGCGGAGTCGATTCGCGACGAGATCCTGCGAGACCTCGCGGGGATCACTGCGGCCGACGCGCGAATTCCGCTGTATTCCACCATCACCGGTGACGTGCTCGACACCACTGACATGGGTGCCGGCTACTGGTGCCGCAATCTGCGCGAGACCGTCCGGTTCCAGCAGACCGCCGAGCCCCTGCTCGCCCAGGGGTTCGGTGTGTTCGTGGAGGTGAGTCCGCATCCGGTTCTGACGGCTGGGATCGCCGAAACCGCCGGGGACCGCGCACTGGTGGCTATGACGCTGAGACGTGGTGAGGGCGGACTCGACCGGTTCTGGCGGTCGGCGGCGGAACTGTTCGTGCACGGACTAGCCGTCGACTGGACGTCGGCGTTCGCCGGGGCGCGCCGGGTGGGGCTGCCGACGTACGCATTCCAGCGTGAGCGGTATTGGCCAGACGTGGCGGAACCACGGGAAAACGCGGTCGCGCTCGGCTTGGCCGCATCGGAACACCCGCTGATCGGCGCCGGGGTGGAGCTGCCCGGCTCGGATGGGCTCCTGTTCACCAGCCTCCTGTCACTGCGTGCGCAACCGTGGCTCGTCGATCACACGGTGGCGGGCTCGATTTTGTTCCCCGGTACGGGTTTCGTGGAACTTGCGATTGAGGCCGGAGAACAGGCCGGCTGTGACCGCGTTGACGAACTGACCCTCGAAGCGTCGCTGGTGCTGCCTGAAAACGGCGGTGTGCAAGTGCAGGTCGCGCTCGGCGGACCGGACGAAACCGGCAGACGCGTGGTGACCTTCCACTCTCGCGGCACGTCTGAGACGTCGTGGGTCCGGCATGCCGTCGGTGTGCTGAGCCCTGCCACGCCCGCGCCGGGGCCTGAGATCGAGGTGTGGCCCCCGTCCGGGGCCGAACCAGTGTCCCTCAACGGGTTCTACGCCGAACTCCGCGCCAGCGGCTTCACTTACGGCCCCGTGTTCCAAGGCCTCAGAGCGCTGTGGCGACGCGGTGACGAAGTCTTTGCCGAAGTCGCTCTGACCGGGGACTCGACCGGTTTCGGCTTGCACCCCGCGTTGCTGGACGCGGCGCTGCACGCGAGCGTGCCCGCAGTCGGTGGCGGACGTCTGCCGTTCTCGTGGAACGGCGTAGCGTTCTACGCCACCGGCGCTACGGAACTTCGCGTGCGACTCACCCCAACGGGGCGGGAAACCGTGTCCTTGTCGCTCTTCGATTCCAGCGGCGCGGTCGTCGCCTCGGTCGAGTCCTTGGTACTGCGTCAGGTCTCGCCGGACGACCTGGCTCGGACAGATGCTGACCCGCTGTTCCGCACGGAATGGGTGCCGCTGACCTCGTTATCGGCCACCGAAGACTGGGCCGAGCTCGGACCGGACGGCATCGACGCCCTGACCGGCGAGATCCCGGCCTCGGTGCTCGTTCGGGTCCATCCTGGTGCGTCCGAGCGTGCCACCACCACGCTGGCCCTGGCACAGACCCAGCTATGGCTGGCGGACGAGCGGTTCGCCGAGTCACGGCTGGTGTTCGTGACTCGCGGAGCCGGGCTCGACATCGGCCAGGCAGCCGTGCGGGGACTGGTGCGTACGGCCTGCACGGAGCATCCAAGCCGGTTCGCCCTGATCGACCTCGACGATACGACCGCATCGGCAGCCGCGCTGCCGAGGGCCTTGGCCTCTGGCGAGCCAGAGCTCGTAATCCGGGACGGCCAGGTCGGAGTCGCCAGACTGGCGATGGTCTCGGTCTCCCCGGAAAGCGGCTCGCCGTGGGACGCCAACGGCACAGTGCTCATCACCGGCGGCACCGGCGGGCTGGGCTCGCTGCTGGCCCGGCATCTCGTGGCGGAGCGCGGTGTGCGGAACCTGCTGCTGCTCAGCCGCCGAGGTCCGGATGCCGAGGGCGTGGCGGAGCTGGTGGCCGATATGACCGCGCACGGAGCAGACGTCCGCGTTGTGGCCTGTGATGCTTCGGATTCCGTGGAACTCGCCGGAGTCTTGGCGTCGGTCCCCGTCGAACATCCGTTGACGGCGGTCGTGCACGCCGCTGGGGTGCTCGACGACGGTGTCCTCGGCTCGCTGACCCCCGAGCGCTTCGAAACCGTGATGCGGCCCAAGATCGACGCCGCACGGAACCTGGACGAACAGACCCATGACCTCGCGGCGTTCATCCTGTTCTCTTCGGCCGCCGGGGTGCTCGGTACCCCCGGCCAGGCCAACTATGCCGCCGCGAACGCGGCCCTCGACGCGCTGGCCACCCGTCGGCGGTCGCGCGGGTTGCCCGCGTTGTCGATCGCGTGGGGCTTGTGGGCACAGCGGGGCACGATGACCGCGCACCTCGGTGAACTGGATCTCCGGCGCATAGAGCGCTCCGGGATGCCGGCGTTGTCGAACGAACAGGGACTCGCGTTGTTCGACCGGGCCGTCGACACTGTCGCCGACGCGACGGTCGTGGCCATGCGACTCGATGCGCATGCCCTGCGCGGCGCGGGAGTGATCCCGCCGATCCTGCGTGGTCTGGTGCGCGGGGCTTCCCGACGCTCTGCGGCCACGGGCGCGGGGAGCGCGGATACCCTGAGGGCCCGGTTGGTCCGACTGCCCGAAGGCGAGCGGCACGGCGTGCTGCTCGACTTGGTGCGCACCCAGGTCGCCGGGGTGCTCGGTTACGCCACCGCCGAGCCGATCACGGTGACCCATGCGCTCACCGACCTTGGCTTTGACTCGCTGACCGCGGTTGAGCTCAGGAACCGGCTGACCACCGAGACCGGTCTGCGGTTGCCTGCGACGTTGGTGTTCGATTATCCGACACCGCTTGTGTTGGCGGAGTTTTTGTTGTCTGAGTTGGTGGGTGGGAGTTCTCCGGGAGT
>NZ_JBSFLZ010000263.1:0-3070 GCF_053599315.1 Saccharopolyspora sp. NPDC000995 | reverse complement strand
GCGGTGATGACCAGGACGAGGTGGGGTTCTCCCGGGCGCTGGCCGACAGGCTGGGCACGCAGGGCAGCGGACTGACCATCCACGCCGGAGCCGGGCCGGAGGGTCACACAGCGGGCGGCGGTGCGTCGTCGGGCAGCCCAGGATCGAACCGGGCCGCGAGGCGTAAGGAAAAGTACGCAAGGGACGGCATACGTCGGACCGATAATAAGGCGGCGCGGCGTGCGCGGATTACGGAGTTGGGGGAGTCGCTGAAGAAGCTTAAGGCTGACCAGGCTTCGTTGGAGGCGCGCCCGGGGTGGGATGGGGCGGATGCGGATTTGCGGGGGCAGTGGGAGGCGCTGCAGAACGAGATCGCGCCGGTGCAGGCGGAGCTCGGCGCGATTGAGGCGGAGAATACGCGGTTGCTTGACCTGGGCAGGGCACGTCAAACTCGGTATAGGCGGAAAAAGGAGGTTGCGAGGCTGCAGGCTGCGTTGTTGGGCGGGGAAGGGTCTTCTGCTGGTGAGTCCGCTCAGGTAGCGGAGGAGTCTGCGGCGGCAGCCGAGCTGCGTGCGTTGATCACTAACGCGGAGGCTGGGTTGCAGAGGATGCGCGATGAGGGGTGGCCAGTTTACGTAGGCGGGGTGGATGTAGGCGTAGACCGTGTGATCGCTGATATGCGGGAGCACGTGGCGGGTGTGGGAGTTTTCGGGAGTGCTGACGGTCTCCGGAATGTGTTGGCTCATTACGTGGTGAGTCATCCGGGGGATGGCGTTGGCATGGTGGAGTTGGAGGAAAGGTTTCACGAGTTGACGGCCGCGGCGCAGTTGCATGAGTGGGAGGGGGTCGCGGGTCGGGATGCTGTGGACCGGTTGTTGGCTGATGCGGATGGGATTTTGGGGCCGTTGAAGGCGTCGGATCGGTTCCGGGTTGTGCTGGCGCACTGGTTGGGCGAGCACCCGGGCGACTGGCAGGGTGCCCAAGTGGTGAGAGGGGGACTGGCCGATTCCCTGTCCGGTGACCTCGACCTTGGCATGGCGAGGAGTGGTTTGACTCGCGACGCGATCGAGGAGGTGAAAGCGAAAGAGGAACGTTGGCAGGCAGATCGTGCTGGGAACAAGGCGGTGGCTGGGGTCGTTGCTGCCCCGATGATGCGCGAGGCCGTTGTTGATCCGGGGCTCAGCGTTATTCATCAGTTTAGTGCGGTGAAGCGGACGTCCGCGGATGCCGGTAGGGCGTTGCGGCAGTTGGCCGCCGAACACGGTCAAGCTGCCGTGGACCGTTTGTACGCTCCGGCGGAGAAGGTCTTGGGGCCCCTGCACGAGTCCCGGCCGTTCCGGGATGTGATCGCGCACGAGTTGATGAAAAACCCGCGAGATGATCAGCAGTTGCAGCAGTTGATGACGAACCCGCAGGCCGATGAGCAGTTACAGCAGTTGCGGTGGCGACTGGTCCGTTACCTGGCTGGCGACCTGGGTGGTGGTGCGGACTCGAGTGCTGCCGACGACTTGCTTTCCGCCACGGTGACCCCGGCCCCTGGACCGAAAGAGGCTCGGTCTAAAACGCAACAGATGTATTTGCGGCGCGTGGCGGCGGGCAAGGCGCTTAGTGGTTTGCCGGACAAGGATGCTGTCGAACGGGTGCTGCGAGACGAGGCACGTGCGTGGCTCCGCGGGAGTTACAACAGCAAGTCCAATTTGGAAGCTCGGTTCAATAGGGGGAAGGGATGGGCTGACCCAGTTATTGCTGATGTCCGGAGGCAGCTGATATCCGATTTGAACGCTGCGGTGGTGTCTCTGCAGCAGATTTTGGCGGAGGCGGAGACAAGCACTGACCTACGGCAAGCATATGAAGCCAAGATCGCGGCGTGGTCGACTATTTATCGGCAGACGCCGCTCAACGAGATCCACAGGCGGGTAGTGGACGCTTCCGCTGCTGTTCGGGAGTTGCGCCGGAATAATGCGATACAGGAATTGCAGGAGACTTACAAGACATCATACGGCGGGTACGCGCGGCTGCAAGTTCTGCACGGTCGAGATCATGTGGTCCGCGAGTTCGACCTGCGCTTCGGGGGAATGCAGGATGATCAATTGCGGGACATGCTGTCGGGGTCTACTGAGGATGTGTCGGGTGATGCGGACACCGATGACACCGAGAGCGTTTTCGGCGAGGAGGAACGGGCAGAGCTGCTGGAGCGGCTTGATCGCTTGAGGGGAGACGCGGAGCCGCCGGAGTCGCACCGCTCCAGTGGATCGCGGGAGTTTGGTGGTCGTGGTGCGCGGTCCGATGAGGAGTTGTTGGCTGACGACTCGTTGGGGCAGGGCGGGCGCACACCGCAGTGGACGGTGTTCGGTACGGACGGATCGGCTAGGCCGGTGGCCGGGCCCGGTGCCCCGGTGCTGGCCGGCGGGCACGGGAGCCCGGCCGGGTTGGCGGAGGCCTCGACTGCTGTTCCGGGCTCCGGTCAGCAGGCGGTGGTCCCGAAGGAGACACCGGTTGTCCAGACGGTGTCTGCGCAGGCGGGTTCGGTGGCCGGGGAGGTACAGCCTGCGGCGACCGTCACAGGCGATGTCGGGGCGGGCACGATGCGGGATACCGGTGGGATAGCGGTGGGGCGGTGGTCGTCGTCGGATTTGCGCCGCGAGATCGACCGGGCGAGGAAGTTGGAGTTGTCCAGCGAGGAAAGGGACGCGGCGTGGCTGATTGTGCAGGGCACGCATGACTCCCGGAAGTTGACTGGGGATGCGGACGTGTCGGTGAACGATGTGGTGGCGCTGGTCGCGGCCAAGCATCGCAAGCTCGGTGGTGATCACCGGGCCCAGGTTGTGGAGGTGGAGTTTTCCCGGGCCTTGGCCGAAAAGCTGGGTACGGGGGGCAGCGGGCTGAGCATCCGGGCCGGGGCGGGGCCGGAGGATCAGGCGGGGAGCTCAGGGGAGTCTGCCTCGGCGGCCGAGCTGAGTGTGTTGATCGCTCACGCGAACGCTGGGTTGGAGGGGATGCGCCGGCAGGGGCTGCCAGAGGAGACGCTGCCAATAAACCGTGTGATGGCTGGCCTGCAGGAGCGCATGGGAGTTCTTGTAGGCGGTGACGG
>NZ_JBSFLZ010000262.1:0-3200 GCF_053599315.1 Saccharopolyspora sp. NPDC000995 | reverse complement strand
GCACTACCCAAAGCCGCCTGGATCAACCAACCCATCGAAGATCAACAACCAGTCAACTAAACACAACCCGTCTCAGTTTGACTTGACAACTACCGGATCGCGTCTCACACCTGCGGAACGTGGCAATCCCGTTGAGGTCCACGCCGTGCTGGCGTGGTGGGCCGACCGTGAGGAGAGCTGAAGTCCTCAGCGGGGGAAGGATGACGCAACAAGCGAAGGCTGGGACGCCGAAAGGCACCGGAAAGACCGACACCGCTGGCCGCGGCCTCCTGCGGGGTGTCGGATAACCGCCTGGATACGGACCTGGTGGTCCGGCTCGAAAGAGCGCTGACGTGCGTCAGGTGAGCCTGTGAAGACTCGATGATCAACGCACCGGAACCGAGGGACAAGTTGGACGCCACGACCACGCTCGCCGCGACCGATGTCACGCGCGAACACGTCGCGGTGAACGGACCCGAGGACGCCTCTCTCGACTGGGACGCTGTGGATTGGCGTCAGGCCGAGAGCGACGTACGGCGTCTGCGGCAACGTATCTTCGCGGCATCGAAGGCAGGGGACCTGAGAAAGGTCCGAAACTTGCAAAAGTTGATGCTTCGCTCGCGCGCCAACGCACTGTTGAGTGTGCGGCGGGTGACGGAGCTCAACGCCGGTCGCCGGACGGCAGGCGTCGACGGCAAGGTAGTACGAAGCTCCCAAGCAAAAGCCCTATGGGTTGGCTGGGCGCAAAGTCGCTGCCGGTCGTGGACGGCCAAGCCGGTAAGGCGAGTGTATGTGCCCAAGGCCAACGGAAAACGGCGTCCCCTCGGGATTCCCGTGATCGGCGACAGGATCTTGCAAGCCCTGACGCTCAACGCACTGGAGTCTGAGTGGGAAGCGCGGTTTGAGCCGAAGACCTACGGGTTTCGGCCCGGCCGCGGCTGCCACGACGCGATCGAGGCCATTTTCAACACCGTCAGCGGGAAGAACCCGCAACGGCGATGGATCCTGGACGCCGACCTGGCGGCGGCATTTGACCGGCTCGACCATCACCACATTCTCAGCCAGCTCGGTACGTTTCCCGCGCGGAAGCTGGTCGAACAATGGTTGAAGGCGGGTGTGGTCGAGCGCGAATGTTTCACGCCAACCGATGAGGGAAGCCCTCAAGGAGGCGTGATCAGCCCCGTCCTACTGAATGTGGCCTTGCATGGTATGGAGCAGGCGGCCGGGGTCAGGTACCGTACGTCCGGCGTCAGCGCCGACCGCGTGGTGCCGGAAAGCCCTGTGCTGGTGAAGTACGCAGACGATCTTGTTGTGATGTGCGGCAGCCCGGAACAGGCCGAACAGGTCAAAGAACGGCTCGCCGCCTGGCTTGCACCCCGTGGCTTGGCCTTCAACGAGGACAAGACGCGAATCACCTGCCTCGAGCAGGGATTTGAGTTCCTTGGGATGCAGATACGCCGGTATCGCAATGGAAAGCTGCTGATCAAACCCAGCAAAACGGCCGTGCAGCGGTTCCGGAAACGGCTCACCACGGAGATGAGAGCCCTGCGAGGGGCGAACGCTCACGCGGTGGTGACCCGCCTCAACCCGATCATTCGAGGTTGGTCAGCTTATTACCGGAGCGTGGTGTCCAAGCGGACGTTCGTCCAACTGGACACTCACATGTGGAAGTTGGTCATGAGTTGGGCCAAGCGTCGACACCCGAACAAATCGAGCCGGTGGGTTGTTGACCGGTACTTCGGCGCGTTCCACCCGACCAGGCGAGACCGGTGGATCTTCGGTGACCACGCCAGTGGCGCCTACCTCGCCAAGTTCGCCTGGACGAAAATCGTCCGACACCAAGTCGTCAAGGGACGGGCATCACCAGATGACCCTGCCCTGACCGACTATTGGGCCGAACGGCGACGCCGCCGCAAGCCCCCGCTGGACAAGTCCCGACTGCGCCTGCTTCAGGCGCAACATGGCCGTTGTCCGCTCTGCCGGAGCTTGCTGCTGCACGCCGACCAGGAGCCACAATCCCCAGAGGAATGGGAAACGTGGGTCAAGGTCACCCGCAAGGCGATCCGCAAACAAGCGATCATCACCTACGCGGGACACGGTACGTCGGACGACACCGCCGCACTCCGCCTCGTACACGCCCACTGCGCACGCCAAGCCAACAGCGGCGCACGCAGCCCGGCACGGCAACCTGCCGACGAGCCTTCAGGGCTTGCTTGAGCCGGATGAATGGAAAGCGTTCAAGTCCGGTTCTGAGGGGGGATCGGCGGGGCAACCCGCCGGTCCTACCCGACCCCAACCCGGTCGCATCTTGTTGGTGTGCAACAGGACAACCCCCGACCCGGCTGGGCTTCGCGTTGCTGCTGAAGTTCTTCGCGCGAGAAGCTCGCTTCCCGCGCGGCTCCGAGGAACTGCCGCCGGTGGTGGTCGCCTACGTCGCCGAGCAGGTCAAGGTCGACCCGGAGCTGTTCGACGCCTACGACTGGGACGGCCGCTCGATCAAGTACCACCGCGAGCAGATCCGCGGGGTGTTCGGCTTCCGCGAGTTCACCCGCGGGGACGAGGACAAGATCGCCGCCTGGCTGGCCGAGGAGGTCTGCCCAGTCGAACTCCACGAGGAGCAGCTGCGTCAGGCGGTGCTGGTGCGCTGCCGCGGCGAGCGTCTGGAGCCGCCGGGCCGGATCGAGCGCATCCTCGGGTCCGCCCGCGCCGGTTTCGAGCAGCGCTTCTGCGAGAAGACCCTCTCCCGCCTCGACGATGCGTGCCTGGTCGCGCTGGAGGACCTCATCGCCGAGGACGCCCCGCTGCTGCCCAGCGGCCGCGGCCTGCTGGCCGAGCTGAAGGCCGACCCCGGCCAGGTCAGCCTGGAGACGCTGCTGCGGGAGATCGACAAGCTCAACGCGGTGCGCGCGCTCGGTCTGCCGGCCGGAGACAACCTGAATGTTCCCGCCGTGATGGCGGTGCTTGCCGCTCCACCACAAATCCACCCCGCGGGTGGGGCCTGGGGTGGAGATCCGGTCGGTGTGGATCAGCGTGCCGTCCACGATCACATGCGAGTGACCAGCCGCCTTGGCCGCCAGCAGCGCCCCGTGCAGCGACGGCCGGCGCGCGGCGAGCACCGCAATGCCTTCGTCCCGGTACTCATACGCCGTCGACAAGGCGACGGCGTTGTCCCTGGCCAGCGCCACCATCCGGGTGTCTTCCAGGAACCATCGCAGCACCAA
>NZ_JBSFLZ010000261.1:0-3240 GCF_053599315.1 Saccharopolyspora sp. NPDC000995 | reverse complement strand
TCGGATTGAATTCCGGCGGCATCGCCCGCAAATGCCGATCCATCCGACCCGTCAGCTCAGCCAACCCCGCAATCGCAGCCGGCACGAACCCCGCAACCCGCCCCACCCCCCACTCACCCACCTGCACCCCTGACTCACCCACCTGCTCCCCAGCCGGTTCACCCTCGTCACCCACCATCCCGGCCAACTCCGCCCGCAACGCCTCGACACGCCCCCGCGCCTGCTCCCAGTCCGCCCGCAAACCCTGATCGAACATCGGCAACAACGCCGGATCCGCCCGCACAACCTCATCCCACCCCGGCAACGCCTCAAACGAAGCCAGATAAGACTCAGCCTGCTCCAACGACTCCCGCAACTGCGCAACCCGCCCCCCATCACCAGCCACACCCCCCACCCCCTCCTCCACAACCTCCCCCAACTCATCCACCTGTCCCCCGGCCAGTTCGCCCTCGTCACCCACCACCATCCCGGCCAACTCCGCCCGCAACGCCTCGACACGCCCCCGCGCCTGCTCCCAGTCCGCCCGCAAACCCTGATCGAACATCGGCAACAACGCCGAATCCGCCCGCACAACCTCATCCCACCCCGGCAACGCCTCAAACGAAGCCAGATAAGACTCAGCCTGCTCCAACGACTCCCGCAACTGCGCAACCCGCCCCCCATCACCAGCCACACCCTCCACCCCCTCCTCCACAACCTCCCCCAACCCCTCCCCGGACTCCCTTTCCCGCTCCGACTCCGCTCGCATAGCCGCATCCGGCTCCCGCGACGCCTCCAGCCCCGTCTGCCAATCCTCGTCCAAATCGGACAGCGATGCCGCAGCCTGCCCCTCCCCACCTGAATCCCCCATCACCTCATCAACCGACACACCAAAATCAAAACCACCATCCGACCACGCGTCCCGTTCGTCCCGACCAGCCCCAGCCGACTCCGATCCCTCAGTTGACGCCATTGCATCCTGCTCATTCTGCTGCCCACTTACTCCCAAGCCCGCAATTTTCTTGGGCCCAGTCTCCTTCTGGGCCTGCACCGACTTCAGCTCCGCCCTATCTTTCTTCAGCCTGTCCCGCGTCTTCTTCAACTTCTCCGCAAAACCAGCCAACCCGGCTACCCTTTCCTGTAACGCACCCAAGTTGGCCTCAATATCGGCGCTCCTCGGCAACGCCTCCAACGCCTGCACCTCCGCAGCCTCTTTCTTCAGTTTCGTTACTCGCTTCGCCAGCCACTTTTCCTCCTTTTCTTCGTTTTTTATTTTCCGCCACAGATTGAGCTCGGTCTGCTGCTCTGAATTCAGTCGCCTCTGCTTCTCCAACTCCTCCAACTTGGCATATTCGTCGGCGGCAGCGCCCTTTTTCGCCCTTCTAGAATTGTTGACAGCCGCCCTGTGCTTCTGCTTCTGCTGCTCCATCTTCGGCTCGAGTTGCGCCAGCTCCTCGGCCTCCTCCGGAGCCAGGTCCCTCCCCTCCTGCAGAGCCAACTGCCTCCGCCCCTGCAACTCCGCAACCCAGTCGGCTTCGGCCTTCCGAGCCTGGTATTGCCTCGCGTTTTCTTCCTTCTTGTTCTGCTTCCGCTGCGCCACTCTCTGCTCGAGCCACGCCAGCTCGTCGGCCTCCGCTTCAGTCAGCTCCTTCCCCTCCTCCCGAGCCAACTGCCTCCGCCCCTGCAACTCCGCAATCCGCTCGGCGGTTTCCTTCCTTACCTGGTACTGCCTCGCTTTATCTTCCTTCTTGTTCTGCTTCCGCTGCGCCACTCTCTGCTCGAGCCACGCCAGCTCGTCGGCCTCCGCTTCAGTCAGCTCCTTCCCCTCCTCCCGAGCCAACTGCCTCCGCCCCTGCAACTCCGCAACCCGCTCGGCTTCGGCCTTCCGCCCCTCCACCCGCTCCTGCACAGCGTCGTCCAACCCCTCCCCGGACTCCCCCTCCCACTCCGCCTGCATAGCCGCATCCGGCTCCCGCGACGCCTCCAGCCCCGTCTGCCAATCCTCGTCCAAATCGGACAGCGATGCCGCAGCCTGCCCCTCCCCACCTGAATCCCCCATCACCTCATCAACCGACACACCAAAATCAAAACCACCATCCGACCACGCGTCCCGTTCGTCCCGATCAGCCCCAGCCGACTCCGATCCCTCACTCGGCTCCAGCGCATCCTGCTGCTCGTCCTGCTGTCCACCTGCCTCCACGCCCGCAATCCGCCCCGACCCAGCCTCCCCCCGGGCCTGCACCGACTTCAGCGCCGCCCTATTTGTCTTCAGCCTTTCCCTCGTATTCTTCAACAGCTCCGCAGAACCAGCAGACTCAGCCACCTTGGCCCGCAACGCACTCAGCTTGGCCTCATTGGCGCCACTCTGCGGTAATGCCTTTAACGCCTCGATCTTCGCATCCTTCTCTTTCAGTCTCGATACTTCCTTCGCCAGCCGCGCTACCTCCTTTTCGTCCTTTCCTATTTCCCGATGCAAATTGAGCTTGGTCCGCTGCTCTGGATTCAGCTGCCCCTGCTCCTCCAACTTCTTCAACTTCGCAAATTCGTCGGCGTCGGCGTCCTTTTTTGCCCTTTTAGAATTTCTGTCATGCGCCCTGTGCTTCTGCCTCTGCTTTTCCACTTTCTGCTCGAGCCACTCCAGCCTCTTCGCCTTCTCCGGCGCCAGGTCCCTTCCCTCCTCCCGGAGCAACTGCTTCTTCCTCTGCAAATCCGCAAGCTCTGCGGCTTCGGCCTTCCGCGCCTGGAACTGCCTCGCGTTCTCTTTCTTCTTTTTCTGCCTCTGCTTTTCCACTCTCGGCTCGAGCCACTCCAGCCTCTTCGCCTTCTCCGGCGCCAGGTCCCTCCCCTCCTCCCGGAGCAACTGCTTCTTCCTCTGCAAATCCGCAAACTCTACGGCCTCGGCCTTCCGCGCCTGGTACTCCCTCGCGTTCTTTGCCTTCTTGCCCTGCTTCTGCTGCTCCACGCTCGGCGCGCGGTCCTGTTGTGTTGCCTGGTCCGTCGGTGTGGTTCCGTCGCCCTCGCCGCCTTGATTCCCGGAAGCAACCCCGCCGGGTCCTGCCACTGTCCGTCGCTTGGAGGCCCTGGAAGAACTTTCGCCCTCCTCTTCCCGGGGCCTCTTCGTGCCCTTCGTGCCCTTCGTGGCGGTTTCGGCTGCTGCCGGCCCAGACGCACCGTCCCGGCGTGGGGGACCCGTCACGTCGGTGGGCAGCCCGGCACCCCTGCCCAGGTGCCGCAGTGCGGGACCACTGGGCGGCAACACCA
>NZ_JBSFLZ010000260.1:0-3286 GCF_053599315.1 Saccharopolyspora sp. NPDC000995 | reverse complement strand
ATCGAGGGCGCCTCGCCGAACTCCCCGGAATTGTCCGCATCATCACGGCGCTCGAATTCTATCGACTCGGCTGGTAATGCTCGTGAATAAGGCTCCATATGTCCACGGTTGCGACGGGGACCTCGCTCACCCGTATTTTTCAATCAGATGCCCGAGAGGCTGCATGATCCCTTTTGCGGCGAGGGATACGCGTACGGCGGCTGACCGTTGGCTGTTGTAAACCCGGGCAAACAAGGTATCGTCGCCGATTCTCCAAGTGGTTTCAGGTCATACTCGACCCGACCTGTACACGCCTGAATCGGAAAGCACTTAGGAGAATTGCGAATTCTAATGAGCCGCTCCCTGTGCACGGTTTGCCTCCGGCGGTACTTATTGATTACTGGACAGGGTCCTATATTCACTGCGATAGAACAATAGAGGTGCAGTTTCATCGAGGGCGCCGAGATCGTAGACCGCGCCGACGACGATCAGATGGTCCCCGCCGGGGTGTACTTCAGAAATCGAACAGTCGATCCATGCGCAACTTCCAGGCAAGATTGGGTTAGCCAAAGGCGATGGAAACCAGTCCACGCCTGCAAATTTGTCCTCCCCGGACTTTGCAAATGCGGTGCTCAGCGCTTTCTGCGAGTCGGAAAGCACGTTGACGCAAAAGCGGCCCGTTGCTTGAATCTGAGGCCAGCTTGTTGAGCTGCTCCCCGGGAGCACTACGATCAAGGGCGGGTCGATCGATAACGCCGAGAACGATTGACACGTGAATCCGACAGGGCTCCCGTTAACGAGGCCTGTGATGATGGTGACTCCGGACGAAAAGTGCCCCAATGTGCTCCGAAATGTGCCGGATTCCACGATGGTCGACATGGTCGTGCGCCTCCTCTACCTGGTGACTGTTCTACGCAGTACAGCGCAGAGTGTGCGAAACGAACGGTTCAGACGGACCCCTTAGGGGTGGCGAGGTGTGAACTCGGGGTCCGTGCCCTGTCACCGCCCAAGGCTGTTTGATACTTCCGCTCTCGCAGCGAGGGCACGGGCACTCCCATCATTTCGGAAGGTGACTGGTACTACACACCTTCGCTCCTTGAGTCTCCGGACGCCAGAGGCTGAAATCCTATGACCGCCATAAGGAGGTGTTATGAAGCTGTCACCCACAGTGCCGGAACGAGGCATCGATACTTGGCCCCGGCGCGCCGTTCTGGTGAACCTGACCGGAATTCGGGGCGGGTGGACCGGGGGCGCGGTGTAGCGGGAGCAGCGTTTCCCGTTGCACCTGCACCTGCTCCTCCAACGTGATCGACATGCTGGACGAGCCCGGAGATAACCATGTCCACCACGCCGACCGCAGCCCACGACCGGGATTTGACGTGCGCAAATGCACCCAATGCTGCGCGGGAAAGTCATAGAAGGCCAGCAGCTCGTCGACATCGTCGGTGATCTTGGAGACGGCCTTGGGGAAATTCGCCCCGTCGGCAGCCTCGAACGCCTTCACCGCGTCCAGGGCGTGCCGGCGGTCCTCGGCGTTCCGGATCTCGGGCAGGTCCTTCTTCGCACCGGGATGCGCCGATGTCAGGCTAGGGCGAGGCGTTCCCACGTTCCGCGCTGGCGCCTGAACGCCGCCTTCGTGCCGGACACCATCTGGCCAGTCAGCAGGCACACGCCAGACTCGTCCCGGGGCAACGACTGGACCCCGGTTTTGATGCCATCGCTACGCTTTCGACACTTCATCAGCGGTTCACTCACGTTCGCCTTCTCGGCTCGCACCTGACGCATCTCGTGCGCCTTTTCCGCAACGCTCACCACCACGACTCATTCACCGCAGCAGCTTGCGGTGGTTTGAGACCTCCGCCTGCAGGACGGTCCTCTTCAGTCTCAGTTGATGTGACACGGTTTGTGTCTCGCAGCAAATGACACACCCGGGTCGGGTGTTGTTGCGCGATCTGCCGCCTGATTGGCGTTGCGGTATTCGGCCATGACGCGGAAACGGGCGATCATGCAGCTAATGGACGCGATGTTTGTTGCTGGCGCCGAGGTCGCGAATGTGGCGGAGTGGTGCCGGGTCAACGGTTTCGAGTCGGTGGATATGCTCGGCCCGACCGGTCGAGGCGGTCCGCTCACCGCCGCCGACCTGCAACTGATGCACCAGACCATCTACAGGATCCTGCGCGACACCGCGCGGCGCCCCGGCGAAGTGGTCAGCCTGCGTCTCGGCTGCGTCGAGGTCATCGACGGACAGCACAACCTGATCTACGACAACCACAAGGCCGGCCGGATGCGCCGCCGACTCCCGATCACTACGGACACGGCCCTGGCGATCACATCCTGGCAGCAACACCGGACCCAACTGTCCACACCGGACTGTCACTTGCCGACCTGATGGGTTCTGTCCCTCATTGCGTGATCAATCAGGTTCGAGCGGCCCGCGCCAGCGTCATGTGGCGTGGAGAATCCTTTTTCTCAGCAGTGGAAATCCGGCTCGTCCGTATGACATTCTCTTGAGTAGCTTGATTTTGTTGACAGCGCCCTCGTTGGACCCGTTGCTGTAGGGCAGGGTGAGCCCGGCGATGACGGCGTTCCAGTCCTGCCGCAGGCCGTTGACGAAAGAACGCAGGGCGGGCAGGTCGTCGGCCAGCACGTTTTCGATCCACTCGGGCAGCAGGTCGCCACGCAGATCGCGGATCATGATGGCAAAGGCTCCGACGTGGCGGCGGGCGGCTTGTAGTTGTGGGCAGAGCGCCAGCACGGCCTTGAGCCGCTGGCTGTCGTCGCCGGGCAGGTTGTCCGGGTCGCGCATGATCCATCCGGTGACCTGCCGGATCTTGAGCGGGGCAGGCTCGGGGCCGGGGACTTTCCGGCCGGTGGCCCGGAAGGGGCGCAGGCAGCGGTAGACGGTTTGGGGGCTGCCGGTGTAGCCGCGCTGGCGGATCTCGCGGACCAGCTGGGAAATGTTCACGCAGCCGCTGTTCCACCGCTGGTTGAGGTAGGGCTTGTGCTCGTCCAGCAGCGAGGCCCGCGAGGTGGCTTTGACGACGAGCTCCTCGGCGCTGCGCGCCAGGGAGAACCGCCGCGCTGTCTTGCGGTCCAGCCGCAGTTCCCGCGCGATCGCGCGGATCCCCTTGCCCTGGGCGCGCAACGCCTGCACATCAGTGAACCGCTCCCGGATCCGAGCCGCCAGGCCCGACTCGGCCTCCAGGCCCGGGGCGGGCGGTTCGGCCATCGCCTCATGGTCCGCGGCCGCCTCGTCGGCCGTGCTCGAAGTCTCGACCCCAGCGGTTGGAGCGTCTTCGGCGGTGGT
>NZ_JBSFLZ010000259.1:0-3340 GCF_053599315.1 Saccharopolyspora sp. NPDC000995 | reverse complement strand
ACGCTGGTTTGGCTTGACGCAACAGTGTCTAAATGGTAACTGCGTCAACCAGCATGCGCGTCTCAACAATCACGCGGCATTCCATTCCGCACATCCACTTCCGTTGCGGGCTGCGACGTCTGACGGGAGCCGTCGGTCGCCGGTACGAGTTCGCGGGCACGCCAGCGCTCGCGGTCGGTCGTTCGCCCGCGAGCTGGCCAGCTGAGCACACTGGACAAAGTGGTGATTCCGTAGCGCATGTCCTCGGTCGTGGTGCCCGCGTAGCCGAGTAGGAGCGCGGTCTTGGGCTCGGGTCGCAGGTAGTGGGTCGACAGCGGCCAGACGTGGACTCATCGACACGGGGCGTTTTGGCGACCACTCGGTCGGCGCGATGGTGCGAGCCAGCCGACGAGGTGCAGTCCACCGTTTCAGGGGACGAGTCGCAGTTCCTCGCCGAGCGGTTCGGCCCGCCGGATCAGTTCCTGTTGGCGTTCGCCATGGAGGGCTCGTGTGCGCCGCAGGTGGCGGGCGAAGTGCCCTTCGATGAAGCCGGCGACGACGGCCTGGTCGATGAGGTGAGCGTGCATGTCGGTGGAAAGGTGTGCGGCGAGGAAGCCGGCGACGAGGGCGGGTGGCGCGATGACGTAGCCAAGCCGCAGGCAGGGGAACAGCACCTTGCTGAAGGTGCCGACGTAGATGACGCGCTGGTGGGAGTCGATCGCCATCAGCGCAGCGCGGGGCTTGCCGAGGTGGCGCACCCTGTCCGAAACGATCACCCCACAAGACCCGAAACACCGATCCTTAGCCACCCAAAACACCATCTAGCGCCGTTGGCGCCGAATCAGGATCCGGCGTTGACAGACGACGAGTTGTTGCCAACCTCAATCTGCAGACGCAGAAGTCCGTTCTGTTCCGTTAGTAGATGTTTGTTCGACCAGACCTTCGGTGCGACGGGAGTGGCGTCCGAGATCCTGCGAGGCGCAGGAGACGGCGGGTGCGCTGTTGCGCTGCGGTTCTCTTCCCACGGGGCCACTGGCGCATTAGGGTGTGGATTCCCGATCGGGTGCGCGCGCCAGCCATGGGCCGCTGTGCCGGAGTGCTGGTCATCTCGCTCCCCGAACCCTCGAGCTCGCTGATCACTTCGACCGGTTTCGCGTCAGGAGATGTTATGAGCGATCCCGCAAATGATGTGTCGCCAACAAAGAAAGTGAGGCGCTCACCGGAAGCGACCATTCCGACGACCGAACCGCCCAAGCACGTCCGCATCCCGCAGACTGCCCGGGAGCCCGCTCCCCGCGGGGCGAACCCAAAGCTGATCTACACGCGTGGCCCCGACGCTGGGGTCGGGCATGAGGTGGACTCACCGTGCATGCTCGGACGTGATCGCAGCTGCGACCTGGTGCTCGATGACCCCACTGTGTCCCGTTTTCACGCCGAGCTGCTGCTGATCAACGATTGTTACGTGGTGACCGACGTCGGCTCGCTGAACGGCACGTACGTCAACGGACGGCTGATCGACCGTGCGGAACTCGTCGACGGCGATGCGGTTTGGATTGGAACCTACCGTCTCCGTTTCCAGCTCGACGGCTGACTTCGAGCAGCCGGTTCGGTAGTGCCACCGGTCTGTCCGCACCACGAGTGAGCTAACGCGCAGGCCCCGCAGCCCTTTGCGCAGCGCTGTCGTCTGCGCCGAAGCGTTCCGCACTGTGATCTCGGCGGCGATGTGCTCGGCGAGCGACGCCAGGGTCGTCAGCTTCCGCGGATCGACGAACGCGACGTCGTCGCAATCCTGCTTCCGCCGTATGAGAGCACGTCAACGCGTCGTTGCACTGGTTCGCGGGCGGAGGAGATCGCGGTTCGGACTGTGAACACTATGAACAAGGACCGAGCTAAGCAGGGCCAAGAGCGGTAGCAGAGCAAGACGTCGACCGCGGACGTCTCGCCACGCCGGCGTGGTGGCATGAGATCAGGCAACCGGCAAGCCCCTGGCGGCCGAACCAGATAGCAGCTGTATGACGATACCCGTCGCCAGAACGTCAAGGGCTGCTCGAAGATGACCAAGAGCAGCTGGAGCAGGCTTTCAGTCGGAGTTGACTTCTTGGGTGTGTATTGCCGGGACCGAGCCCGGTCCGGAGCTGCGTGGGCTTGCTACCACTGCCTGTGGGATCAAGCTGTTGACGTTGTCGCCGGCCGGCAGTGATAAGCGCGGAGCGGTCGTAGATTTGCCCAGTGTGGTCGATCTTTTCGTTTGTGGGGAGTGGCGCGCGTCAGACTTTGAAGCGGCTGGCCTCTTCGAGGACATCGAGGTGATCCGCCAAGACGCGGCGATGCCGGTCTTGAGGTTCACGGCCCTGCTTGGCATCCCCGTGCCGCACTCCACTCCGTTGGATGGCCAAGGGCCGACCGGGAACCCGCCAAGGGCCCGTGGCCGACCCTGGCGGTGGATGCGGTCGAGCCGATCGCGGAGAGAAGTACGCCCAGGATTGGCCGGCGCTGGGGTACCGCAAGATCCATGCCCTGATGCACGCCGATGTTACGGCGTTTCGTCGTCTAATGTGGAGCGTGTGATGTGCGACGGAATCTGTTGCAGCCGGGAGAATACCACCGTGAGCGGTGGGAACTGGCCAAGGCCGGCAAAGCCGCGTTCGCGGAGCCGCTCACGGGGCCGAATCAGGTATGGCAGCTGGACTAAGTGGCTGAGGTTTCTCAGTTATGCGGCGGGTGAGGTGCTGGTCGAGGGCGCCCGCGGGCTGCGATCGGGCCACAGCTCGCCGATGAGCGTCGTCGCGCTGCCCCACTCCGCGCCCAACCCCATGTCAGTTATGAAGTGCACGGCCAGCAACCACCAGTAGTTGGGTTCCAAGGGGACATGCCCGTGAACAATGCGTACCAGGTGATCGAAATGATGAGGATGCGCCGCCGGCCGAGGTAGTCCGCGGCGAACCCGGCGACGATCCCTCCCAAGGCCCACCCCGCGAGGGTCGCGGCCACCAGCGCGCCGACATACGCGGGAAGCCGTTTGAGCTGGGTGCTGGTACCCAGACTGGTGACGGCGACCGAACCAGCGAGGACGAGCGCGTAGGTCTCGAACCCGTCGAACGTCCATCCGAGCCATGACGCCACGAGCGCGCGGCGGCTGGTCTTGCGATACTGCGCATGGTTACGGGTTGATCAAGGGTGTTGAGTGAAGGCATGCCGCTTTCCAGGCCGGACACAGTGCTCTCCTTTGAGCTGTCAGCGCGACGCCGGGGAATTGGGTGCCGAACTCAGTTGAGCGCGTCGATTGGGGCAAGAACGGTGACGCTGATCGGCGACGCAAGCAAGTCCGGCAGCTGGGCGCGGTAGTTCTTGTAGTGCGTGG
>NZ_JBSFLZ010000258.1:0-3349 GCF_053599315.1 Saccharopolyspora sp. NPDC000995 | reverse complement strand
CGTTCCCCACGGCCCGATCGTCACAGTCCGTCTACGCAGCTCAGGACGCCATTCGCCTGGCCCGTAGTTCGGTCAACGGGACCTCCATGCCTTCGTAGTAGCGCTGGCGTAGTTCGCCGCGCTGACCGTGGAAGATCCTCCTGGCGAGGGCGTGGCGGCCTTCCTGGAGGTTGGCCTGGGCTTTGATGTCGCGGCGGTAGCCGGTGTCGTCGACCAGACGCAGCACGTGCAGGGTCTTGTGGATCCGCCCGTAGTGGGCGATGGCCTCGCCGAGCGGGGTGGGGTGGCCGTCGCGGGAGAGCATCCGGATCACATCGTGCGCGCGTACAGCGCCGGTGTGGATGGAGGCGGTCACGCGCAGGATGTCCTCCCAGTTTCGCCGCACTTTGCCCAGGTCGATGCGGCCGCGGGCGGCGGTGGCGAACGGGCCGTAGTCGGCCTTGGTGTTGATGCGCCACAGCTTCTGATCCGGCAGGTCGGCCAGCTGCGGCGCGTAGGAGAACCCCGCCAAAGTCAGGAGTCCGAAGACAATGTCGCTATACGAGGCGGTATCCGTCACGATCATCTGCGGTTTCTGCCCGCCATCGCGGTCATAGAGCACGTCCAGCACGTGCAGGGAGTCGCGTGGAGTGCCGGCGACGACTTTCCCGGCGAGGCCGGCGGCCTGATCGTTGACCATGTTCAGCCACGTCGCGCCCCGTTTCTGGCCCCAGTAATGGGGATTGTGGCGGGCGTTGATCGTCTGCACCGGCACGACGAACCGCATCCCGTCCACACTGGCCACATGCCCGCCGCCCCAGATCTGAGCCAGGCCGATGCGGGCCTGTTCGTCGATCAGGGCGGCGTTGGCGGCCTTGAGGGTGTCCATCCGCAGGTAGGTGGCATCGACGTGCGCGAGCCGGTCCCGGGTCAGCGCGGGCACGGCGTGCTTGATAACCGGGGTCCAGCCGATATTGCACGACTCGGATACGAGCAGGGCGGCGATGGTGATGTGCAGGTCAGCCAGGCGGGCCTCGCCGCCGGTTATCGAGGTGAACGCATCCGCCGCGCCGGTCCAGGACAACACCTCTAGCAGCACCTCGGGCAGATCCACACGGGGCAGCATCCGGTTGGTCAGTACCCGCAGGTTCTCCAGGCTCGGCGGTTCCGCCTCCGCCGGGATCGCCGCCAGGTGCAGGCGCCCGGCGTCGTCGAACCGCACTGCGGTGTTCTCCGGAACCCTGGCGGCGACCTCGCGGAAGGTGGCGTCCAGCAGCTCGGCGCGCTCGTCCAGGTGGTCATCGGGGTCGGGTGGCAGACCGAGGCTGGACAGCACCACCGGCTTGGCCGTGGTCCACGCTTTGCCTGCCAGTAGCTTCGCGCGTGGGTCGCCCCACTTGCTGGAGTTGACCGCGAAGATGTCCCGGCGCCGCACACAGCGGTGGAACTGTTCCAGCACGCAGAAGGTGTAGGCCCGCCAGTCCACCGTGCCCGGTTCCAGCTCCGGGGCGTTGAGCACCAGGCGCTTCCAGGAGCCGATCAGCAGCTGCTCGTCGATCTCCGAGCGATCGACCTTGTTGCGGCCACCGCCCCACAACGTCGGCAGATTCCGCAACGCCGCCAGCACCCGTTGACCGTCGGGGGTTGCACCGAAGCGGATCACCTCGCACAACAGCGGCAGGAACGGCCGAACGGTGGCGAACCGTTTCACCAGCACCGCCCGCCATGCCTCGTCCGCATCCGAGTCCGGCAGCCCGGCCAGCTCCACCACCGCGACCAGCGCCTCGGCGAGCTCCGCACGTGGCACCACGGCCTCGATCTCGGCCCACACCTGCGCCAGACTCACCGGCTCCACCGCGGCGCTGTCATCGGCGGCCTGGTCGGCGAGGTCGTCGTGAGCGCCGGTGACCTCCAGCAGCACCCCGAACGCCGCCGCGAGCTTCGCCGACGCCTTCCCCAGCTTGGGTAGGGTGCGGAGTTTCTCCTTGGCCGATTCTCGCTCGGCCCGGGCCAGCAGCTTCGAAGCGATCAGCACGTCCAGCAGGTCCAGGGCGTCATCGACCGCCCGGGTTTGCAAATAGGTCACCGTCGCCAGCAGCGTCGCCGCCCGGCGCGAATCACCGTGCCGGCGCAGCAGACTGGCCTTGCCCTGCACCCCATACCGCGACAACTCCGCCAACCTGCGGGGCGGCACGACCTCGGTGTCGACCTCGGCGAACCCCAGCCCCAAAATCTCCGCAGCCCGCTGGAGCGCATCGACCATCGCCGGCCCCGACACCCGCACCGGCGGCCGCCGCAGCTTGTCCAGCTGCGAACTCCGCTGCCCGTCCGGGACTTCCAGCAGTTCATCCAGTGTGGACCGCTGCTCATCGTCAAGCAGCCGGTGCAGCGTCTCCCATAACCGCTGGTTCGCCGCCTCGCGGCGGGACGCGACCAGCCGCACCAGCGTCGTCACGCCCGGCAGCAGCACCCGCCGTTCCCGCAGCCATCCCACTGCCGCGTCGAACAACGCTTTCGGCCCGTCCCCGGTGGTCCAGGCGCGGGCCTCGATCCACTCGCCGAGCTCGGTCTCCACCGCCGAGAACTCACGCCAGCCTCCGACCTGCCGCAACTCCCAGACGTGCTCGAAGCGGGTTTTCTCCCGCTCGCCGTAGGACTTCACACACGCCGCGTCGTCGATACCGAGTTGCTCGGCGAGGTAGTCGACGAGCTCGACCGGCACGTCCAGCGGATCGTCGAGGAACGCACCGGCGTTGCGAACGGTCACCAGCTGCAAACTGAAGCCGAGCTTGTTGTGATCCCGGCGCTTGGCCTCCACCAGACCCCGGTCGACGTCATCGAGGAAGAAGAACCGCTCCAACTCGGCCCGCGACAACGACTCCGGTAACCGGCTATAGGCCGTGGCCTGCTCATCGGACAAGAACTCAACGGGCAACGAAGTGCCTCCTGCTGCTCACACCGCCCACCGTGGCGGCACCGCGGCGTACCTCAGCAGCAGCCAGCAACCAAGGTCAAATCGCAAACCAGCAGGTCACGGCTTAGCGCTGTCCACCGTTCCGATGTTCCTCAAACCCCTACACCCGATCCTCAGCCACCGACCGAGCCCACGCCATCGACACCGCGCTGATCACCGACGAATAGTTGAACGGCGGGGCTCTCACCAGCTATTTCGAGGGTGGATTGCCCCTTTTCGGCGTACTCCGGTCAGCCCCCTACCAGTGCAACGTCGTCGAACCGGTGTCCAGGAACTCGGCCAGCTGCCGCATCATCAACCGTGAATTGCCCTCGTCGTCTCGAACGCCCCGGCGATCACGCCCCACCCCACCGCCGCCTAAACAATCTTGATCCACAGGCATTGACAATTCCTCGC
>NZ_JBSFLZ010000257.1:0-3356 GCF_053599315.1 Saccharopolyspora sp. NPDC000995 | reverse complement strand
CGACCTGGGCACGCACATCCGGACGGAAATCCGCCGGCAACGCGGCCAAACGCTCCTCTAAATGCCCGACCAACCCCGCCAACTCAACAACCACATCCGGCTTAACAGCCGCAGCCGACGCAACCCGCGACGAACTTCCACCAGCAGACGATGCCGTGGCCTGCGTCGCCGGAGACACACGCATGCGTTTCCTGGGCGGTTCGGTCAGCAACTCGGCCGCCGCAGGAGACTCCCCTGACCACCCCGCCGCCTGATCCTCCCGCCCCGCCCCGGCCCGGGCGGCCACCCCGCTGCCCTCCGTACCCAGCCTGTCCGCCACCTCCTCCACCGATGCCTCCAGAGCCGTAAGCCGCTTATTCAACTCCGCCCTCCCGGCGGCCCTTGCTGCCTTCCGTGCCGCAGACGTGTTGGTCTGGCTTGGTCCTGGGGTGCCCGTCCACTTGATCACCGGGGCCGGGTGTGCTCCTTCCGCGTAACGCGGCACAGCCGAGCGGTTTACCCCCGCCCGCAACTCCGAACCGTGCTCGACCACCTCGCCGTCGCGAGAACGGAGGAACCAACGGCCAGTTCCCTCGCCGTCGACAAACTTCGGCAACACACGACCATCCGACGTCACAACCGTTTCCGTAGCGTGAATCGCAGCATCGGCGGTCTGCCACACGTCGGCATCAGTCCCCCATATCTTCTCCGCGCCCACCGCGTCCGCGAACCGATCCGCAAACGAGGCCACACCCTCCACCGGCCGCCGCGACGCACCACAACCCAAAAACGCCACCGGCAAGCCCGCCACGAACCGCTGGTCCGCTCGCACCCGCGCAGCGAACTCCTCCGGCGTTTCCCATAGGCCATCCGGCAGCACCGCCCACCCATCCGGGGTCACATGCACACCCACCACCTGCACACCCCGCAAACCCCGCGCCAGCCGCAGTACCTGCTCAACCGCCCCACTATCACCCGCCAAGAACATCATCGGCTCCACACGCGACCACTGTTCGAGCTGCCGCATCTCTTCCAGCTGCGAGTCAATCCAGCCCAGCTCCGCCGGGGTCCAGCTCTTCTTCTTCGTGATCTGCCACGCTTCCGTAACGCGGTTTTGCACATCCGGACGGAAATCTGTCGGCAACGCCGCCAAATTCCTCGCCATACGCCCGATCAATCCCGCCAACTCAACAACCGCAGGCGGCTTGACAACCGCAGCCGACGCAGCCCGCGACGAACTCCCACCAGCAGACGGTGCCGTGGCCTGCCGTTCCCAAGACACGCGCATGCGTTTCCTGGGCGGTTCGAGCGTCGAATCGCCATCCGCAATCTCAGCCAGTTCCGCCTGCACCGCCTCAATACGCCCCGGCAGCGCCTCCCATTCCTTCCGCAGGCCCGCGTCCGTCTCCGACAACTCATTCCAGTCCGCCCGCAGGATCCACTGCCACCCCTTCAACGGCTCCAACTCCGCCTGCCGAGCCTGGAGCTCCTCCAGCGCCCCCCGCAACCGAGCAACCCGCGAATCCCGCTTCTGCGTCTTCTTCTCTTTCCGTTCCTTTCGCAACGACTGAACGGCAGCGGTAGCTTCCGCTACCCGATGACGGATCGTGTTGAGCTGCGTGTAGTTTTCAACAGGCAACCACTCCGCGATCTTGGGTTCATATTTGTCCCGCAGGGCAGCGTTTTTCTCCTCCGCCAGAATTTGCCGCAGAGACCCCACCAAATTTTGCAAATCGGAGGTCAGCTTCCTCCTGACCTCAACTTCGGAATCCTCGTTTCCCAGCACCCGTTCGACAGCATCATTGTCCGGCAAACCACTAAGCGCCTTGCCCACCGCCACGCGCCGGTAATACATCTGTTGCTCTTTAGACCGAGCCTCGTCCGCTCCAGGGGCCGGGTCCACCGTGGCGGAAAGCAAGCGATGGGTAGTAATCGGGTCCGCGCCGCCACTTGTGTCACCAGTCAGGTAACGGACCAGTTTCCACCGCAGCTGCTGCAACCGCGGATCACCTTGCGGGTTCGTCATCAATTGCCGCAACTGCTGATCATCCCGCGGGTTTTTCAGCAACTCGTGTGCCATCACATCCCGGAAGGACGGCGACTCCTTGAGAGAACCCAAGACCTTCTCCGCCGGAGCATACAAACGGTCCACGGCAGCTGGACCTTGTTCGTTGGCCAACTGCCGCAACGCCTGCCCGGCCTCCTCGAAGGTCTGCCGTACCGATCTAATCTGAGAAATAATGCGCAGTCCGGGGTCACGGTCCCCCCGCACAGTCGGGACAGCAACGGCCCCAACCTCCGCCTGGTTGCCAGCACGATCTGCCTGCCAATGCGCCTCTTCCGCTCTCGTCTCCTCGAACGCGCCGCGAGGCAAACCACTCACCGCCTCGCCAAGGTCACCAATGTCATCGGCCAGATAACCGGCCATTTCCGCCCGCACCGCCTGAACACCGCTCCAGTCGCTTGGATGCTCGCCCATCCAGTGCGCCAGCACATTCCGGAACCGCTCCGACGCCTTCAGCGGCCCCAAAACCACGTCCGCGTCAGCCAACAACCGGTCCACAGCATCACGACCCACGAACCCGGCCCACTCCTCCAACTCCGCCGCGGCCCGCGCATACCGCTGGTCCCAGTCCCGCGCCGCCAACTCACGTAGTTTTCGATCCCACGCCAAGGTGCCCGCGTCATCCCCGGGATGACTCAGAATGTGGTGCGCCATCACATTCCGCAGCCCGTCATGGCCTCCAAAAGCCCCCATGCTCGACTGCACTTTAACCAACAGTTCGTCCACAGGCAGCCCCTGCTCGCGCATCCCCTCCAGCCCAGCGTTCGCGTTAGCGATCAACTCACTCAACTCGGCCGCCGCAGAAGACTCCCCTGACCACCCCGCTCCCGGCCCCTCCGGCCTTGCCCCGGCCCTGATCGCCAGGCCGCTGCCCCGCGTACCCAGGCGTTCCGCCAACGCCAACGCCCGGGAAAACTTCACCACCTGCTCCCAGTGATCACCGCCGAGCGCGGGGTGCTCGGCCGCGACCAGCGCCACCACATCCTCCAGCGACACCGCAGCATCCTCACGAGCCAACAGCCGGGTGTCATGCGTGCCGTGCACAATCCGCTCCGCTGTACCACCGAACTCCCGCGATCCACTGGAGTGGTGCGACTCCGGCGGCTCCGCGTCTCCCCTCAAGCGATCAAGCCGCTCCAGCAGCTCTGCCCGTTCCTCCTCGCCGAAGACGCTCTCGGTGTCGTCGGTGTCATCGGTCTCCGCATCACGCGGGACTCCCTCAGTGGACTGCGACCGCGTGTCCCTACCCGGGGCCGGCCCCGCACCCGCACTCACGACCATCGCCGCGAGCGTCAGATCATGCAGTCGCCCC
>NZ_JBSFLZ010000256.1:0-3386 GCF_053599315.1 Saccharopolyspora sp. NPDC000995 | reverse complement strand
CGCAGTGACGTCGGGTCGAATCCGGCGCGTTCGAAGGTTTCCCACGCGGTTTCCAGCAGCAGGCGCTGCTGCGGGTCCATGGCCAGCGCTTCGCGCGGTGAGATCCCGAACAGGGCGGCGTCGAACTCCGCCGCGTCGTGCAGGAAACCGCCCTGCCGCACCGAGGACGTGCCCGGCGTATCCGGATCGTGGGCGAAGAGGTCGGCCAGCGGCCACCCGCGGTCCTGCGGGAATCCGGAGATCGCGTCCTCTCCGGAGGCGACGAGATTCCACAGCGCCTCGGGGTCGTCGACACCGCCGGGGTAGCGGCACGCCATCGCCACGATCGCGATGGGCTCGCGGTCCCGGTTCTCCGCTTCCGACAGGCGTTCCTTCGCCTGCTGGAGATCAGCGGTGACCCGCTTCAGATAGCTGAAGAGCTTTTCCTCTTGCGCCATGCTCGAAACCACCTGTGCATCCGAACGGACTGGGGGCGGGGCTGCGGGGATCAGAGGTTCCGGTCGATGAAGTCCATCAGTTCCTCCGGGGTGGTGGTGTCGGTGAGAGCGGTGGCGGCGTGCCCGTTCGCGGAAACACGCCGGTTCCAGCCGGCGAGCAGGTCCGCGAGGCGTTGCGAGACGTGCTCGTGGTCCGCGGTCGCGGACTCGGCGTCGAGCAGCGCTTCCAGCCGGTCCAGCTCACCGAGCAGGACGTCGCCCGCACCTGGCATCTCGGCATCGAGGAATTCCGCGAGCGCGTCCGGTGACGGATGGTCGAACGCGACGGTGGCCGGGAGCGCCACACCAGTTAGCGCGGTGAGGCGGTTGCGCAGTTCGACCGCGGTGAGCGAGTCGAAACCGAGATCCGTGAACTTCTTCCGCGTGTCCAGCGCTGCGGTGCGAGCGTGCCCGAGCGTCGATGCGACCTCTGCCCGCACCACGTCGAGCAGGACGGCGCGGCGCTCCTCGCCGACCAGGCCGCCGATGCGGTCCCGAAGCGATTCCGGAACGTCTTGTGCGGTAAGGCTTTCCGGAGTCGCGTTGGGCACGAATCCGCGCAAGACGGCGGGAACATCCGCCGGGCCCGTCCGCAACGCCGCGCGATTGAGCACGAGCGGCACCACGAGTGCGTCCTCGGAACCCAGCGCCGCGTCGAACATCGCGAGCCCCTGCGCCTGCTGGATCGGCGCGACACCAGTGCGCGCCAGGCGACGGCGATCGGCCTCCCCGAGTCCGCCCGCCATGCCCTCCGCGACGTCCCACAGCCCCCACGCCAGCGACAAACCGGGCAGTCCCTGCTGTCTCCTGGTTTCGGCGAGCGCATCGAGGAACGCGTTGGCCGCCGCGTAGTTCGCCTGCCCGGCCGAACCCAGCACACCGGCCGCGGAGGAGAAGAGCACGAAAGCCGAGAGGCCGAGATCACGGGTCAGCTCGTGCAGGTGCCACGCTCCCTCGGCCTTCGGCGCGAACACGGCCTGCAGGCGCTCTCCGGACTGCCCGGCCAGCGTCGCGTCGTCCACCACGCCTGCGCAGTGCAGGACGGCCGACAGCGGCTGCTGCGGCGCAACCGCCGCGAGCACATCGGCGAGGGCCCGCCGGTCGGCGACATCGCAGGCCGCGAACTCCACCTCGGCGCCGAGCTCACGCAGCCGCGCGGTGAGATCCGCCGCACCAGGTGCGGTATCGCCCCGACGGCTGATGAGCAGCAGCCTGCGAACACCGTGCGACTCGACCAGGTGCCGCGTGACCACGCCACCGAGCGCTCCGCTCGCGCCGGTCACCAGCACCGTGCCCGGCCGTAGCCGAACCGCGTCCGCGGGCATGATCTGGCGCACGAGGCGTGGTGCGAACGCACCTTCGGCGCGGAGGCTGAGCTGGGGCTCGCCGGATGCCACTGCGGCGGCGAGCCGTTCGGTGCCGCCCTCGACGTCGACCAGCACCACGCGGCCGGGCTGCTCGGCCTGCACGGATCGCAACAGACCCCACACCGCGGCGACAGGCAACCGACGCGCCGGGTCACCGGACCTGGCTCCGCTGCTCACGACGACGAGCCGGCTGTGCGGTCCGGTCTGCCGGGCGAGCCACTCCTGGACGGAGCCGAGCACGTGCTCGGCGGTGAGCCGGGCGGATTCGGCGAGATCACCACTGCCCGACGGCCGCACCTCGACGTCCAGCACCGCCGTGTCGTCGGGAAGTTCCGCCGCTTCGGGCAGCGCGACGTGCTGCCAGTCCAACCGCAGGGACGGCACGCGCGCAGGAAGCAGATCGCCGCCGGAAACCGGTCGGCCGGTGAGCGCGGAGACCGACGCGACGAGAGCACCGGACCCGTCGGCGAGGTCGAGCGAGACCTGGCCGGCATCGCGGCGGAAGAGCCGGACCCGGAGCTTCCCGGTCGCACGACCGTGCAGCGCGACACCGCTCCAGGCGAACGGCAGGCTGGCCGGTTCGCTGCCGTCCGCGTCGACCGCGGTGACGTGGAGCGCGGCGTCGAACAGCGCCGGGTGCACGGCGAAACCGCCGGCGGCGTCGAGCTCGACCTCGGCGAAGAGGTCGGCACCGCGCCGCCACGCCGCGCGCAGACCGCGAAACGCCGGGCCGTATGCGATGCCGACCGCACCCATCCGCTCGTAGAAGTCGGTGACGTCGACCGCCGTGGCATCTTCTGGGGGCCACGGCAGCGGCCCGGCCGGCCGGGCGACGGGTTCGGAGTCCAGCACACCCGTGCAGTGCTGCGTCCACGGCTCGTCGGCTTCCGCGCCTTCGGGCCGGGAGAACACCGCGACCTGGCGCCGGCCGTCGACGGCTTCGCCGACCTCGACGCGGATCTGCGCGAGCGCCTCCTCGGTGAGCAGCAGCGGCACGTCCGTGGTGAGCTCTGCCAGTCGCGGGTGCCCGCAGCGCTGCCCCGCGTGGAGCACCAGGTCCACGAATGCCGTTCCGGGCAACAGGACCGCGCCGTGCACCGCGTGGTCGGCGAGCCACGGTTGCGATGCCACCGACACCCGGCCGGTGAACAACACCCGGCCGGACGAGGGCGAGGTCACCGACGCCTTGAGCACCGGGTGATCGGCGCTGTCCAGGCCCGCCGAACCGAGATTGACCACGTCGGAGGGCTGGTCGTCGAGCCAGAGGTGCTCCCGCTGGAAGGCATAGGTCGGCAATGCCGTGGTGCGTGCGTTCGTGCCCGCGTAGTAGGCGTGCCAGTCGGGGTCGGCGCCGTTGGCGACGAGGTGTGCGAGCGCGGTGGTGAGCACCTCGGGTTCGGGTTTGTCGTGCCGGAGCGAGGCTACGGCCGTGCCGGTGATGTGCGTGGTCAACGCGGCGGTGGGGCCGATTTCGAGGTGTGCGGCCGGGTTCCGGGTGGCGGTGGTGGTGATGGCGTCGGCGAAGCGGACGGTTTGGCGGGCG
>NZ_JBSFLZ010000255.1:0-3391 GCF_053599315.1 Saccharopolyspora sp. NPDC000995 | reverse complement strand
GCACAGCATGACCTTCCCCCCCAATCCCGTCTCGGGGCCGGTGACCTCGGACTGATCACAGCACCGCAGTTCCTGCACGCCGAAGGACCCACGCGAGTGGACATCTGGATCGAACCGGGCCCGGTCCTGCGCGATCCCGCGGAGCCGGGGGTGAGTCCGGAGGGTCTGGGGTGGACGCGTGAGGACTTGCGGGGTGAGGCGCAACGGTCGAGGCCGGTGTTCAGCAAGCTCGGTGCGCTGGAGCAGGAGTCGTTGCGGTGGCGGGCGGAGATGGTCCTGGCCAGGGACCACGATTTCCGTGCTCTGGATGGCCGGACCGCGGATGAGCTTCTGGCGTTGCGCAACGATATGGCGGCGGTGCTGGCGCGTCCGCTGGCACAGGATGACCAGCGGCTGGCTGATGAGTTGTCGCGGAACCTGGCACACGAGTTCCAGACCGCTCGGAGCGCATCGGTGCGCCCGGGTGTGAAACCGGATACGGTCAGGACGATCCGGACGCCGGACAACCGTCCCGGAAAATCCGTTCGGCAGGGGCCGTCGCACGCGACGGGCAAACCGGCGCTGGAACCGATCCAGGAAGAACAACCGAACCCCGACGGTGCGTCCCCTACCGACAGCGCGTCCCCTACCGACGGCGATCCAGCACGCAACGCGCCGACTTCGGACAACCCGCAAGCACTCAAAAACCCGGAGGCGGAACCGCAGGCACCGGTAGTGCTACCAACAGACGGCCCCGCACTCCGGCGCCAGGGCTGGGGAGCTGGACTGCCCACAGAGGTAACGGGTCCGAAGCGGCAGTCCGCGAAGAGGCCGCGGGAGGAGACAGGTGAAAGTTCTGGGCCCTCCAAGCGGCACAAGAGAAATGCAACCGCTGCTAAGGATGCATTGGCGGCGGAGCGGAAACGGGACGCGGAGCGGTACCAGGCGAGAAAGGATGACGCCGCTCGGGTTGCGGAGTTGGAGGGGAAGGAGCGGCTGACTGAGGCGGAGGCGGAGGAGTTGCAGACGCTTGCGCCGAAGGTGGCGGCGTGGGAGGAGAAGCAAAAGAAAGGTAACGCGAGGCAAAACCAGGCGAGAAAGGATGACGCCGCTCGGGTTGCGGAGTTGGCGGGGAAGGAGCGGCTGACTGAGGCGGAGGCGAAGGAGTGGCAGACGCTTGAGCCGAAGGTGGCGAAGCGGAAGCAGATGCTGAAAAACGCTTACGCGAAGTCTACCCAGGCGAGAAAGAATGACGCCGCCCGGCTTGCGGAGTTGGAGAAGTTGGAGGAGCAGGGGCAGCTGAATCCAGAGCAGCGGACCGAGCTCGATTTGCGGCGGGAAATAGAAAAGGGTGCAAAGGAGGAAAATCGGCTGAAGTTCCACGTGTCTACACTGAGAAATGGCGTTGCGGAACTCAAGAAGTTGCAGGCATTGCCGCAGAGGAGTGACGCCAATGAGGCCAAGCTGAGTGCGTTGCAGGGCAGGGTGGCTGGGTTGGCTGGTTATGAGGAGAAGTTGGGGGAGACGCGGGAAAGTCTGAAGAGAAATAAGGCGGCGCTGAAGTCGATGGAGGCCCGGGGGAAGGCTGGGTCGGGGCGGATTACGGGCGTGGAGGCAGGTGGGCAGCAGGATGATCAGGATGCAATGGAGCCCAGCGGGGTATTGGAGCAGGGTGGCGCTGAACGGGATGCGTGGTCGGATGGAGACGTGAACGAAGAGGATGCGGAGATCGAAGCGTTGGAGGCGTTGCCGCGGAGCGCCGAGGTCGAGGACCAGCTGCGGGACAAGGTGACTGAGTCGGCTAGCTCTGCGAAGCAGTCGAAGGGGACGAGGGAAAGGCTGGAGAAAAATAGGGCGGAGCTGAAGTCGATGCATGGGGCCGGAGCCGCGCCAGCGGAACAGGCAGCAGAGGACTCGCGGGCGACGGGGCTGAAACAGAGGCAGAAGGAAATGGACGCGGAGCGGTACCAGGCGAGAAAGGATGAGGCCGCCCGGCTTGCGGAGTTGGAGGGGAAGGGGCAGGAGCAGCTGACTGGTGACGAGTTGGAGGAGCTGGAGACGCTTAAGCTGAAGGTGACGGAATGGAAGCGGCAAAAGGCGGAAATTGCCGTGAACTATCGCAAGCGGAAAAATGCCGATGCCGCCCGGCTTGCGGAGTTGGAGGGGAAGGGGCAGGAACAGCTGACTGGTGAGGAGGCGGAGCAGCTGGAGACGCTTAAGTCGAAGGTGGCGGAGTGGAAGCGGCAAAAGGCGGAAAGTGGCGTGAACTATCGCAAGCGGAAAAATGCCGATGCCGCCCGGCTTGCGGAGTTGGAGGGGCGGGAGGAGCTGACTGGTGATGAGTTGGAGGAGCTGGAGACGCTTAGATTGAAGGTGGCGGAGGGGAAGCGGCGAGCCCAGAAGAATAATCAGTCTCATCGCAAGAAGATAAAATCCGATGCCGACCAGGTCGCGGAGTTGAAGTTGAAGGGGCCGGAGGAGCTGACACGGGAGGATGAGGAGAAGCTGACGAAGCATGAGTTGAAGGAGGTGAAGCATAGGGAGCAACGGAAGAAAGATAACGCGAACAGGCGGGTGGGAAAGGACGCCGCCGCCGACCGGGTTGCGGAGTTGAAGAAGTTGGAGGAGCAGGGGCAGCTGACTGGGGAGCAGAAGGCCGAGCTCGATTTGCGGCAGGAAATAGAAAAGGACACAAAGGAGGAAAATCGGCTGAACGTCCGAGTGTCGAGACGGAAAAAATGGTCTGCGGAAATCAAGGCGTTGGAGGCATTGCCGCAGAGTGCCGCCAATAAGGCCAAGCTGAGTGCGTTGCGGGACAAGGTGGATGAGTCGGCTGGTTCTGTGGAGGAGCTGAAGGAGGCGCGGGAAAGGCTGAAGAGAAATAAGGCGGCGCTGAAGTCGATGGAGGCCCGGGGGAAGGCTGGCTCGGGGCGGATTGCGGGCGTGGAGGCAGGTGAGCAGCAGGAGGAGCAGCAGGAGGAGCAGCAGGATGCGATGGAGTCGAGCGGGGAATCGGAGCAGGGTGGGGCTGATCGTGGCGTACAGATTGAACGGGATGCGTGGTCGGATGGGAGCGTCGATCTCGGTGCGCTGCTTGATCGGGAGTTGGCGGATTCAGATGTGTCGTGGGATGTGAATGCGGCGGAGCAGGGTGCGGCTGAACTGGACACGTGGTCGGATGCGGGTGTTGATCTTGGTGTGTGGGTTGATGAGGTGATGGCGGGTTCAGGTGGGGAGGGGCAGGCTGCGGCATCGCTGTCGGGTTTGGACGAGGATTGGCAGACGGGGTTGGAGGCGTCGTGGGAGTCGGATGCGGTTATGCAGGCGGAGTTGGTGGATGAGTTGGGGGAGGGGTTGGGCGCGGTTGTGCAGGAGCAGGTGGAGGGTGTGGCTGGTGATGAGGGGCGGGTTG
>NZ_JBSFLZ010000254.1:0-3431 GCF_053599315.1 Saccharopolyspora sp. NPDC000995 | reverse complement strand
CGTGGTTGGCCGGTCAGCTTGATCCCGTGTCGTCGAATATTTCGTGGGGCACGCTTACCAGCATGATGGCGGGTTTCGATGGCCGAGCCGGTAGGCACGCGTCTCATTCGGAAATGCGTGACCTGGTGGGGTTGGCGGGGAGGGCGCGAGCGGTCCTTGGTCGACTGGATTCCGTTCAAGTCCCAGCCGATGCCGATGCCGATGCCGATGCCGATGGGGGGCAGCGGGTCAGTCCGGTGCAGGCGTTGGAGGCGATGTGGAACGCCGATCAGCCGTGGCGGCGGATGGGGGACAGGCTGGCCGCGCCTGCGGCGCCCGGGCGAGACCAACAGACGGCGAAGTGGGCTCGGGAGTTGCTGGTTGAGTTCGAGGACGCTCGGTCTGTGGTGGTCAGACAGCCGGCGGAGTCGCAGGCGCGCCTGGACGCCGTTGTGAATGGAGTTGTGCTGCCGTCGTTCATGGCAAGGATTGCTGCGCGGTTTGAGGGCGGCTGGAGAGAGGTTGCGGCGGAGATAGGACTTGGGAACGGGCCCGAGCTGTCGGCTGATTACCGGCAGTCCCTGGTGAATTTGGCGGATTTGTACTGGCAGGTTGATCCGGATCTTCTCGGGTTTGACCAGGCTTTGCTGTGGATGCGGCGGGTCCGGGTGTTGATCGATGCTGGTTTCGAGGATGACGGGGTGGGCGCCGCCTTCTATATGCGGACGATGGGTGATCTGCAGAGCCTGGTGGCCGAGCTGTTCGGCCCGGCGTTCAACCCGCGGGCCGAAAAGCAGGAGCTTCGGCCGCCTTGGGATGTGGGGGTCAGGGAGATTCGTCGCTGGCTCGAGCTGATGGGTCTGGTGGACGATTTTGGTGGTGTCGGCAGGGTTGTCGGTGCGGTCGGCGCCGATTTGGTGGGTGGTAGGCGGCTGTTCCCGGTCATAGATCTGGCAGAGGAGTTGTACGGCAAGCGGCCGGGGGTGGAGACGGTGCGCGGTCTGGCGTGGTTGGCCAACCAGCTTGATCCCGTGTCGTCGAACATTTCACGCGCGTCCCTTGCCCGGATGGCGGCGGAGTTCGAAGGCCGAGCCGATGGGTACGCCTCGCCTTCGGAGGTGCAGCGCTTGGTGGAGTTGGCGGGGATGGTGCGAGAGGACCTTGGCCAGGTCGACGGCGATCCGAAGGGGGTTTTGGAGGCGATTTGGAAGTCCGACAGGCGTGGGGAAAGGATGGCGAACCGGCTGGCCGAGCTCGAGACAGCTGCGCACGACGAGCGTGACGAACAGACGGCGCAGTGGGCCGCGGAATTGCTGTTCGAGCTCGAGAACGCTGGGTCTGTGGTGGTCGGACAGCCGGAGGAGTCGCAGGCGCGCCTGAACGCCTTGGTCCTGACTCCGTTCCTGACAAAGATTGCTGAGGGCTTTGAGGGTGGGTGGAGCGGGCTTGCGGCAGAGGTAGGGGTCGGTGATGGAGCTAGCTTGCCGGATGATGCCCGGCAGTCCTTGGTGAATTTGGCGGGGTTGTACTGGGAGATAGGCCCGGCTTTGCCCGGATTTGACGAGGCTGTGCTGTGGATGCGGCGGATCCGGGAGTTGATCGATGCCGGCTTCGATCACAGCCGCGGCAGTGCTGACTTCTACTCCCTGGGGTTTGACGATCTGCAGAGCCTGGTGGCCGATCTGTCCGGGCTGGTGTTCAACCATCAGACCAGACAGGACGAGCCCCGGTCCCCCGGGACTGTGGAGATCGACGAGATTCGTCGCTGGCTCGAGCGAACTGACGTGGTGCACAACCTTGGTGGCTACCACACGCTTGTTGACCGGATCGGCGAGGATTTGGTGGGCCACAGGCGGCTGTTCCCAGTCATACGGCTGGCAAAGAAGTTGTATCGCGGGGCGGAGGACATGGAGACCCTGCATGCCCTCGCGTGGTTGGCCAACCAGCTTTATCCCGAGTCGTCGAAGATATCGTATAGTTCCCTAGCCCACATGGTGGCGGGTTTCGAAGGCAAATCTAGTTCGCATGCCACCGCTTTGGACTTGTTTGACCTGGTGGATTTAGCGGGGATGGCGCGGAAGGTCCTCGCGGACGAAGCCTATCCGGCGCAGGCGTTGGCGGCGATGTGGACGAACGACCCGGTGCAGGCTTTGGATGCGATCTGGAACGCTGACAGGCACTGGTGGCGAATGAACGACAGGCTGACCGCGATCGAGGCCAACGCGGACGAACACACGGCGGAGTGGGCCGCACACGTGCTGGATTCGTTCGAAGGCACCCGTTCCTGGGTGGTCAGGGAGACAGCGGAGTCGCCAGCGCGACTGCACGCCGCGGTCCTTTCTTCGTTGGTGACGACGATTGCTGTGCGGTCCAACCCGGATGGCAGCGATGGTTGGGAAGGACTGGCGCGGGAGGTCGGGCTTGGAGACGGGACTGGTCTGCCGGCTGATTACCCGCAGTCTCTGACTGATTTGGCGGGGTTGTACTGGGAGGTATTTCCGGCTCTGTCCGGATTTGACGAGGCTGTGTTGTGGATGCGGCGGATCCGGGAGTTGATCGATGCCGGCTTCGATGCCAGCCGCGGCAGTGCTGACTTCTACGCCCTGGGGTTTGATGATCTGCGGAGCCTGGTGGCCGAGGTGTCCGGGCCGGTGTTCAACCCTCAGACCGGAGAGGATGAGCCCCGGTCGCCAGGGGCTGTGGGGATCGACGAGGTTCGTCGCTGGCTCGAGCTGATGGACGTGGTGCACGGCCTTGGTGGTTACCACGCGCTGATCAGTGTGATCGGCGAGGGCTTGGTGGGCGGCAGGCGGCTGTTGCCGGTCATACAGCTGGCGTACGAGATCTATGGCCAGCGGCCCACTTTGGAGACGCTGCACGACCTGGCGCGGTTGGCGCACGAACTCGATCCCGAGTCGTCGCAGGTCGACTTGGATGGTCTTTCCGACTCCATCAGGAATTCCCTTGAACGCGACTACGGTGTCCGCTTCGCCGAAGCGGACATGCGTCACTTGGTGTCGTTGGCGGGCGCGGCTAGTCGGCTTGGCGGTCGGCTGGAGTCCGTCTCGCCGGGGGGTGTGCATCGCACGCCGGTGAGGTTCGAGATCCTGGGGTCGACGGAAACCGTCGAGTACACGGCGTGGACGCGGTCGCCGTCCTACGCGGCTTCGGAGGCTGCGGAGGGCGGTAAGACGCTGGTGGTGGTGGGGCATGGCGATGTGGTTGTGTCCCTTGACGTCATCGCCGAGATGCAGGGGCGAAGTAGCGCGGATGTGCTGGCGAGGGTCCATCTTCCTGGTCGGGGGCCGAGGTGGGTGGTGTGCCGTGTGGATGCCAGTGGGCGGCGTCGGCCGCGGTTGGTGAACGAGCCGACGGCGGAGTTGGCTGGTGTGCCGTGGGTGGAGCCGTTGCTGTTGTTTGCCGCTGGTGACAGTGCGCAGGCTGCGCGCGTG
>NZ_JBSFLZ010000253.1:0-3461 GCF_053599315.1 Saccharopolyspora sp. NPDC000995 | reverse complement strand
CTTCGTGTGGACCAAAACCGCCGACGAGATCCTGGACAACCTCGCCAACTACTGCACACGAATTAACCAACTGACCAACGACTCAGAACACTAGGCCGTGTAAGCAACCCGGCCTGGAAGGCTTTCCAGCGGCCCACTCCTCACCCCACGGCGTCGGTCGCCTTCATCAGCGGCCTTGCGCTCCTGCTGGCGCCGGGCGACTCGCCGGTGACGCGTTTGAAAGCGCGACTGAACGCGGCCTGCGAGGTGTAGCCGAGGCGTTGCGCCACAGACTGGATCGGCAACGTGTCGTGGGCCAGCCACTGGCTGGCGAGGAGCATCCGCAGTTCCGTGGCGTAACGGAGGGGCGGCACGCCGATCGTGCGCTGAAACCGGTCCGCGAAGACGGAACGGGAGACATTGCATTCCGCTGCCAGCTCTTCCACCGTCCAGTGATGCCCGGGCCGCCGATGCAGGGCCAAGATGGCGCAGGCCAGGCGGGGGTCACGCAACGCGGCCACGAGGCCGGCGGAGTTGTCGCATCCGCATTCGATCCAGCCCCGCACGATCATGGCCGCCGCCACTTCGGCCAGGCCGGCGAGGATGCCAGCGAAGCCCACGCGGGCGGCGCAGATTTCGCGCTTCATGGACTCCAGGATCGGGATGAGCCCGGGATAACGCTGTCCCGCGACGTCGACCAGCATGACATCGGGCATCAACCGGCTGAGCCCCTGCATGCCGCCGAGGTCGAACTCCATGAAGCCGTTGAAGAAGATCGCGCTGGGATTCGGGTCCGTGCTTGGGCAGGTGTCCACGTCGGAAATCGCGTTGCTGAGCGGGACCGCATCGAAGCTGTCTATGCCCTGGCCCGGCACGTCAGGGCCGGAGAGCAGCTGGTGGGACTCGCCGTGTGGCAGGAAGACGGCGTTGCCTGCCGAGAGCTCGTGGACGGTTCCGCCCTCGGTGCGCAGGACGGCGGAACCGACGGCGAGGAAGTGGAAATAGGCACGTCCGGGTTTGGCATCGAAATCCAGACCGAACCGCGGGCCGGCATGGACGCGACGGTACCGGACACCGCGCAGCCGCATGCTGGTCAGCAGTTCGCTGATGAGGTCGGTCGACAGGGCGAACTGCCCCGCAGGCTCGCCTTCCGGCGTTTCGGTCAAAGAATGCGGACGTGCTGCCATAGATAATCCTGAAATTCGCTTTTAGGGTTGACTCGAACCTTTCATGCGATTCAGGGGAAGTAAACAAGTTGAGCAGTGATGTGTGTGACGTCGTGCGCGAAGCCGACCCTGGCGAAGCGGCCGATGTGGAACGGGTACCGCGCGAACCGGTCGCATCGTCGTGGGCGGCGGTGTTCTCGCTGGCGCTGGGAGTTTTCGGGTTGCTGACGGCGGAGTACCTGCCGGCCAGCCTGCTGACTCCGATGGCCGCCGACCTAGGGGTATCGGAGGCTTTGGCGGGCCAGGCGGTGACCGTCACGGCGGTGGCCGCGATGCTTTCCGGATTGTTGACGGCGAGCCTGACCCGGAGGATCGACCGCAGGGTCGTGTTGCTCGGCTTCACCGTGCTGCTGATCGTGTCGAACCTGCTGGTGGCCGTGGCCGCCAACATCGTGGCGCTGTTGCTGATGCGGATCCTGCTGGGAGTCGCGCTCGGCGGCTTCTGGAGCATGGCGGCGGCGGTGGCGATACGCCTGGTTCCCGCGGCGTTGGTGCCGCGCGCGGTATCGATCATTTTCAGCGGTATCGCGGTAGCGACCATCGTGGCGGTGCCGCTTGGCAGCTACCTCGGTGAGCTGTCCGGTTGGCGCAGCACCTTCCTGGCGGCGACCGCGCTCGCGGTGGCGACGCTGGTGTTCCAGCTGTTCGCGCTGCCCCGGATGGCGCCCCGTGGCACGGCACGGCTGGGCACGTTGTGGGAGGTGCTGCGGCGACCCGGTTTCGGGATCGGCATCGCAGGAATGCTGTTGGTGCACATTGGACACTACGCGCTGTTCACCTATATTCGGCCCGCACTGGAAAACGTGGTGCAGGTCGACGCCAATGAGCTGGCGCTGCTGTTGTTCGTCTTCGGAGTGGCGAACTTCGCGGGCACGCTGGTGGCGGGGTGGCTTCTGGAGATCAGCCTGCGCCTGGCGCTGACACTGACGCCGGCGCTGATGGGCGTTGCGGCACTGGGCTTGGCGCTGATCCCCGCCGGGCAAGCAGGGTATGTGGCGCTGGTGGTCCTCTGGGGCCTGGCCTTTGGCGGCGTGTCGGTGGCGTGGTCGAACTGGGCGACCCGCATGGTGCCCGACCAGGCAGAAAGCGCGGGAGGGCTCGTGGTGGTCGGCGTGCAGTCGGCAATCGCTGGCGGAGCCGCCGCGGGCGGCGTGCTGTTCGGTATCGGCGGCGTCGGCACCGTATTCACGGTCTCCGGCGTCGTGCTACTCGCCTCCGCATCGCTGATCGTCCTGCGGGTCAAAGCCCCCCGCCACCGACCTGTGTCATCGACGCAGTCCTGAGTGCGCGGCCCGCACGTACTCGTCGGTGGTGGAAATGAGGAGGTCGCAGGGCAGGGTGAGCGGATTGTCCGGCTGAGGTCGACCACCTCGTACCGCATTGCAAGGACCGTCGCGCTCTTCGAGGCAAAATCAAGCTCGATCCGGCGACGTTGCCCGCAGTCGAACGAAAGCAGTGTCACGGAGCTGCCGCGTGCTCGAAGCCATAAGCGAGCACGGCTGAATCAAGTCCCCCGGACGCGACGACGACAGCGTGGCGCGGATGGCGGCGTGTTCGGTCCACGCGGATCATTGAATCCTCCCGTTTGGCGATGAAGCCCGCCGTATGGCAACGGGCGGCCATGCAGACCAGCCTCGTGACCGCGTCCGCATTTCGGAAGGGGTGTGGACTTGCCGAAAGTTCCGCAACACGATTTCCCCAGCACAGTGGGCCGGAAGGCACCGAAATGGGGCAAGCCGGCGTGTAGCCCCTGCCTCGTTGTCGCCCCCTGAGCGATGGGACGTTTACTGCGGCTGGTGCGGCGCTTCTGACTGGCCCGCCCCAAGCTGCGGGTGGAAGGTTTCGATGGACCGTGGCGTGAGCCGCGTTTTCTAGGGCAGCGGCGTCGAGGAAAACGCCTCGCGGAACTCGCGAGTTTCCGTCAAATCTGGCCACCTCGCAGTCAATTCGGTCAGCAAGGTCTTCAGTTCCGTTTCGACCCGGGCCGGCTGGGTCATGCGGTGAAGCGTCGTGGCGCGGGAGCGCTCGGTGCTGGAGAAGCCGACCAGGTGGCGGTAGGGGCGACCTTGGTTGATCCGTTGATCACTGTGTTCAGGGCAAATCCCTTGACGTGCAGGCTACTTCTCTGCACTAAGCAAGCCGACAAGCCGAAGCGGACTTGAGGCTGCCGCTGCGGGGCGCCCGGGGGGGGGGGGGCCGCCGGCGCAGGCGGGGAAAAGTTGGGGGTTTTGGGGTTGGAGGGTGTTGAAATAGGGA
>NZ_JBSFLZ010000252.1:0-3553 GCF_053599315.1 Saccharopolyspora sp. NPDC000995 | reverse complement strand
AGATCGACCGGGCGAGGAAGCTGGAGTTGTCCAGCGAGGTAAAGGACGCGGCGCGGCGGATCGTGCACGGCACGCATGACCCCCGGAAGCTGGCTGGTCGGGGCGCTGCCGTGTCGCTGGAGGACGTGATCGCGCTGGTCGCGGCCGAGCACCACAAACCCGGCGGTGATCACCAGGACCAAGTGGAGTTCTCCCGGGCGCTGGCAGACAGGCTGGGCACGCAGGGCAGCGGACTGGCCATCCACGCCGGAGCCGGGCCGGAGCAGGCTGCCGCGCCGCCAGGGCCAACCGATGTGAATCCAACGACGGGCCGGTCCGACAACCACGATTCCCCGGAGCGGACCGCGGAGCTGGACGGAACGCGCGAGCAGCTTCGGAATCCTACGGCGTTGGGGCCTGGTGAGAGAGCACGCCGGGAAACCGCCCAGGAAGATCCTGGCCCGAATCGGCAGGACGCCCGTGGAGATGATGTCGGGCTTCCGGATGCGACGCCGAGGCAGGAACGGGCGTATTCGCCTATGCCGCAGCCAGGTTCGGACCGTCCCTACTCCTCGCCTGAGGAGTTGGTTGCCGACCTGCACCGCGACGCGGCAGATCCGGCCGAATCACCGATTGATACGGCCACGTCCGAAACTCCTCACGTCGCCCCGGAGGAGTCTGCTGACGATGGCCGGTCGGAGCCTGTTGGGGACACGCGGTCGGAGTCCGCTGAGGATGTGTCGGGTGATGCGGCGCCCGATGACACCGAGAGCGTCTTCGACGAGACGGTGCGGGAAGAGTTGCCGCAGCCAGGTTCGGGAGGGGACACCACGGAGCTGGCTGGGGACCCGATGCCCGTCGCAAGGTCTGCTGTGGACGGTGATGGTGCTGTCTGGTCGGGCGGCGACGTTTCACGTGAGGATGTCGCTGCCGGTGTTACGGGCGGGCAGCGGACCGACGGCGACGCCGTCGAGCGGGCGGTGCCGTCTCGTACGGCGGATGAGTTTGAGGTTCGGTGGGCTGATTATCTGGCTCGCGGGGATCGATTTGATGATCAGGTCCTTGGGCTGGCGGACATGGCAGCGGAGCAGAAGATCGGTGAGCGTCCGGAGGGCGTTGCGGGGCGGGGCCCGTTGGTTGACGATCAGGTGCGTCTGTGGGATTCGGTGCAATATGCGGTGAGGCAGGAGATCGTGCGTCGGGTCGAGGCTAACGGTGTGGTCACGGCGCTTCGTGACGATTTTCGTGCGTTGTTCGATCCCAAGCTTGATTCCGGGGAGATGGCTGAGCGCATCGATGCCGCGATGGCGATGTGGGCGGAGCGGATCGGTGAGGCTGCGGATCGAGTGGAGCAGTGGGAGGCTTCCGCCGGTGCGGCATCGGTAGCGACCGTCCACGAGTTTGCCGAGCAGATGGTGACTCTGCTGCCGCAGACGAGGCCGGACACCATGCCTGAAGAGGTGTACGAGTTCTTCCACGACGGGCTTCGATCGATGGTGACCGACCTTCTGGCGGGTGGCGGGGAGGCGCGGGAAATCGCACGCGGCCGGGATCTTGACGGTTTGATCAATGAGCTTCGTGACGACTTTGTCGCGATGCTCGATTTCGACGAAGTAGCTGCGCGGGGCGATGCCGCGTTGGAGCAGTGGGCTGAGCGGATCGGGGCGGCTGCGGATCGAGTGGAGCAGTGGGAGGCGTCCGCTGACCCGGCGACGGTGGCGGTTGTCAGCGAGTTGGCGGAGGCGATGGTGGGGCCGTTGCCTCCGGCGATTCCGGGCACGGTGGCTGAACAGACGCAGCAGTTCTTCCACGACGGCATCCGTGCCATGCTGGCCGATCAGTTGGCGGGTGGCGCGACACGCCGTGATGCGTGGGAGCAGTCGGTGGAGGTACGTGCACTCGCCGAGCAATTGCGCACTCACACCCGTTACGGGGAGGTGGCGGTGCCGGATGACGAGGGTTATCTGGTGTCATGGTCGGTCATGCTGCAGCGGATCGGCGACAGCGACGGGATGAACCTCATCCAGAGTTTCCAGCAGGACTGGCACCGTTTCCAGCTGAACGGGCACGCCGTGCTCCCGGATAGGGATTATGCGAATTTCAACGAGTTGGAGGGCGCGGATCGCCGGGATGACCGGAATTATGTGCGGCAGAGGGCTCGCGCGATCTTGGAGAACCAGCCGCTGAGTGAGTTGCTTGACGGCCCCGCGCGCGGTGTTGGCGAATTGGCGCCGGAGGTGGAGGGGCTGTATCGGCGTGTGTCGGCTGCGGTAACGGATCGGCTGATTCGTGGGATTGTGTTCAATGAGGAGAACAACGTAGCTGCCCAGCATGCTCAGCGTATTGCCGAAACATCGTTGACCGGCGCAGAGAGCATGGCTGGTCTTGCCGACGTGGTGGATATGCTGCGGCAGCAGAATCGAGTGGATGCTCCCCCGCCGTATGTAAATGCTCCCCCGCCGTACGTGGATGCGCCGCCGTACACCGAAGATCCAGCTGGTGATGGGGAGCGGGGCGATCGTGCCGATCGGCCGTCGTCGGCTGATCAGCCGGTTGGCAGCTTTGAGCGTTACGAGAAGCTTGCGGCGTCGGTGGTCGGTGAGTTGCCGACCGTGTCGGACCATCGTGTCAACGAGTTGTTGCAGACAGTGGGGATCGCTGTTTCCCAGCGACCGGATTCGGCGGAGTTTTCGGCGGCGGTGGCCGAGGCATGGGCGGATTACGAGATCGTCGCGTTGGTCGACGCGGGTATGGACCCCGAGGTCGTTGACGGTGTGATTGCGGAGTTCCGGAACACTGTTGATTCGGCGTGGGATAACGCGCTTGCGGCTGCGGATTCGATTCGGGATGCCGGTGTGCCTTTGCCGGACGTGCCGTTGCGTGAGACTGCTGATCAGGCGAGTGATGTTGGTCCTGGTGGTGCAGGGGACAGAGGCGACCCTGTTGAGCAGCAGTCGCCGAAAGATCTCGTTCGGGACCTTGCTCAGGCCGCAGACCAGTTGGCGGAGTTTCCGCACGCGGAGGCGGAGCAGTTGCGGTTGCGGATGTTGCGTTGGGTGCAGCCCCCGCAAGAGACGAGCAAATTCCAGCTGGACCGGGCGCGGCCGGTGCATGAGACGGTGCTGAGCGCGTTGGCATTCTACGCTGCGCATAAAAATGGCACGTTGGTCGCGCAGCGGATGGCGGAGTCACTGGACCTGGAGCTGTTGTTATCCATTGGGCAGGAGTTGGCAGATCGCCCTCAGGCGGAGGACGCAGCGATCCGTTCGCTGCGGGAGCTTTTCCTGAACGCGAAGGCGGACGTAACCGATACCGCTACTGCAGGCCCGTTGGTAGGGGATGGTTCTCGGGATCATGACGCTGGCAGATCGGGCCAGGAGGCTGGTTTCAGGCCGGAACCGGCTTCCGAGGGTTTGACTTTGGTTGAGGATGGTGGTCGGGATGCTGGGATGTTCCGGCACGGGAGTCCGGAGTCCGGGGATGGGGTTGGTTCGGGGCTGGGCGATGGCGGTTCTGTTAGTGGTGATGGTGCGCGGTCGTTGGACGGTGGTGGTTGGGATTTGGGGACGTTCGG
>NZ_JBSFLZ010000251.1:0-3607 GCF_053599315.1 Saccharopolyspora sp. NPDC000995 | reverse complement strand
ACCGAGGACATGGTGACCGGTTTCGTGGCAGCGCACCCCGAACACGTCCGGCAGGTGCCCGGCGGCGTGGTGCGGGCGAAACGCGCGCGCGAGGGCAAGGTCGCCGTGGTCACCGGCGGCGGGTCCGGGCACTACCCGGCCTTCTGCGGGGTGGTCGGGCCGGGCTTCGCCGACGGCTCGGTCATCGGCAACATCTTCACCTCGCCGTCGGCCGACGACGCCTATTCGGTGGGCCGCGCGGCCGACCGGGGTGCGGGGGTGGTGTTCTCGTTCGGCAACTACGCCGGCGACAACATGAACTTCGGGCTGGCGGTGGAACGCCTGGAGCGCGACGGGATCCGCGCGCACAACGTCGTGGTGACCGACGACGTGGCCAGCGCCCCGGCTGCGGAGCAGACCAAGCGCCGCGGCGTGGTCGGCGACTTCGTGGTCTTCAAGGTCGCCTCGGCGGCGGCCGAGGAAGGCTACTCCTTCGACGAGGTGGTGCGGGTCGCCGAGCACACCAACGCGCGCACCCGCAGCCTCGGCGTGGCCTTCGACGGCTGCACGTTGCCGGGCCAGGACCAGCCGCTGTTCGAGGTGCAGGAAGGCCGGATGGGCCTCGGGCTCGGCATCCACGGCGAGCCGGGCGTCTCCGAACGCGACATGCCGTCGGCGTCGGAGCTGGCGAAGATCCTGGTCGACGGCCTGCTCGCGGAGGCACCGGAAACGGATGGGGAGAAGCCGCGGGTGACGGCGATCCTCAACGGACTGGGCGCCACCAAGTACGAGGAACTGTTCGTCGTCTGGGGCACCGTGTCCCGGCTGCTGGCCGAGGCCGGCCTGGAGGTCGTCTCGCCCGAGGTGGGCGAGCTGGTGACCAGCCTCGACATGGCCGGTTGCTCGCTGACGCTGACCTGGCTGGACCCGGAACTGGAGTGGCTGTGGCAGGCCCCGGCCGACACTCCCGCCTACCGCAAGGGGAACGGCGCGTTCGCCCGCGCGCAAGAGTCCGAAGAGGACGATGAGCTGCCGGCGGCGCCGGGGAAGGTGATCGTGGTGGCCCCGCCGGAAGGCCAAGCGACCGCCGCGGTCGTGGCGAAGGCCCTGCACGCGGTGGCGGAGCTGCTGCACGGCAAGGAAGAAGAACTCGGTCGCCTCGACGCGATCGCGGGCGACGGCGATCACGGCCGCGGCATGACGCGCGGTAGCGCGGCCGCGGTGGCGGCCGCCGACGAAGCCGTGGCGCAGGGCGTCGGTCCGGCGGCGGTGCTGGTCGCCGCGGGTGATGCGTGGGCGGCGAAGGCCGGGGGCACCTCGGGCGTGTTGTGGGGCGCGGCGCTGCGGTCGTTCGGCGCCCTGCTGCCCGACCACCGCGCGGCAATGGCCAACGACTTGACGGCAGGCGCTTCGGCGGCGCTCGCGGCGGTGCAGCGGCTCGGTCGAGCCGAGCTCGGCGACAAGACGCTGGTCGACGCTCTGATTCCGTTCGTCGAGGAACTCCGCCGCGCCGTCGATGCCGGCGAAAGCGGCCGGGACGCCTGGCAGCAGGCCGCGAAGGAGGCGACGAAGGCCGCCGAGCAGACCGCGGAGCTGCGGCCCCGCACCGGCCGCGCCCGGCCGCTGGCCGAGCGCAGCGTCGGAACCCCTGACCCGGGTGCGATGTCGCTGGCGCTCGCGCTCAACCGGGTCGGGGCCGTGCTCGCCGAAAAATGATGGGCTCGCCGGGAACGGGAAGGATGAGGCGAAGTGACTGAACAGGCTCCGTTGCGCATCGTGGTCGGCTCCGACGACGCAGGACTGCAGTACAAGGAAGCGCTGAAGAAGGATCTGGAGAACGACCCCCGGGTGGTCAGCGTGGCGGACGTGGGTGTCGGCTCCGACGAGCACACCGCCTACCCGCACGTGGCAGTCAATGCCGCGCGCCTGGTCTCCGAAGGAGAAGCGGACCGCGCTTTGCTGGTGTGCGGCACCGGGCTCGGCGTGGCGATCAGCGCGAACAAGGTGCCGGGTATCCGGGCCGTCACCGCGCACGACAGCTATTCGGTGGAGCGGTCGGTGCTCAGCAACAACGCCCAGGTCCTGTGCTTCGGCCAGCGCGTGGTCGGCCTGGAGCTGGCCCGCAAGCTGGCGTCGGAGTGGCTGGACTACCGGTTCGACGAGTCTTCGCCGTCGGCCCAGAAGGTTACCGCGATCAACGGCTACGAGTCGGTGCCGGACGCATCCGGCGCCACGTGTTGAATGAGGGATGAAGTGAGCAGTTCGCGATTGGCCGAGCAACGGCGCGAGGTCATCGAGATCGCCCGGCGGATGACGGCGGACCGGCTGGTGGTCGGCACCTCCGGCAACGTGTCGGTCCGCTGCGGCGACCTGGTGGCGGTGACGCCGTCGGGCGTCGACTACGAGAAGCTGGCGGTGGCGGACATTCCGCTGGTGGACCTCACCGGCAACGTGGTCGAGGGCGATCTCAAGCCCACGTCCGAACTTCCGATGCACCTCACCGCCTACCGGAAGCACGACGCAGGGGCAGTGGTGCACACGCACTCGTTGCACGCCACCGCGTTGTCGTTGCTGCGCAACGATGTTCCGGCGGTGCACTACCAGCTCGCGGACTTCGGCGGACCGGTGCAGGTGGCGGAGTACGCCACCTTCGGCAGCGACCAGCTGGCCGAGACGATGTCCGGTGCCCTGGCGGGACGCGCCGGATGCATCCTGCGCAACCACGGAACGATCACCATCGGAGCCAGCCTGTCTCAGGCCTACAACCGGGCGCGGCAGTTGGAGTGGCTGTGCGAACTCTGGCTGACCGCGATCCGGGCAGGTGCCCCGAGCCTGCTCAGCGACGAGGAACTGGCCCGCTGCGCGGAACTGTTCGCCGGCTACGGCCAGAAATAGCATCAAGCGGTGTCGGTCCGGGCCGTGCTAATGGCGAGCCCGCCGGGTCCCTTGGTGCGGGGGTGCGGTCCCGGAGGTATTCGCGGTGTTGGTCGGGTAGTGTTCGCCACAAGATGCTCTCCGAGGTGCGGCGGCGCCTGACCTTCCAGCACCGCGGCCGCCGCGGCCGCAAGACCGACCCGGAATGGATCGCCCGCAATCGCCTGAACCGCAACTGGGAAGACCTCACCGACGAGCAGGTCACGAAAACGTGGACCAAGCTGGAAGTGGCTGGGCCGATCGGCACCGGCATCATCACCGCCTGGATCGCCAAAGAGGAACTCCGCGCCGTCCTGGCCTGCAACCGGGACAGGTTCAACCCCGCCGAGATCCGCAAGCGTCTATACGATTTCTACCTCTGGTGCGCCGACAGCGGCATCGAAGAGATCAAGCGACTGGCCACCACCATCGAGACCTGGTGGGACGGCATCGAAGCGTTCCTTCGGACCGGCATCACCAACGCCAAAAGCGAGGGCATCAACCGAGCCGTCAAACTCGCCGCCCGCAACGCCTACGGATTCCGCAACCCCGAGAACCAGCGCCTACGCACACGCAGCGTCACCAGCAAAGTGACCGTGCCCGGCTAAATTCGAAGACCCTCGAAACCGCACCGTTCGAGTTGCGGGTCATGCGCTTTGACTCGCGAGTACGAATACGTGCTGCAGTTCACCTTTTCGCTCGCGAGCGTATCCGG
>NZ_JBSFLZ010000250.1:0-3609 GCF_053599315.1 Saccharopolyspora sp. NPDC000995 | reverse complement strand
CCTTCCACGTCGCACCGCCGGATCACCGTGACACTGCCCGCCCCGTGCCCGCCGGCTGTGTCGGTCTGGGCGACCGCGCAAACCTCCCCCGCCACCCAACGCAAAGACCGCTACAGCCCCAACTCCACCGCACACCCCGCCAAAATGCTGCCCGCCGTCGCCGCACACGCCATCGCCCACTACACCCAGCCCGGCGACCTCGTCCTCGACCCCATGTGCGGCATCGGCACCACCCTCGTCGAAGCCCTCCACCTCGGGCGCCCCGCGATCGGCGTCGAATACGAACCCCACTGGGCCAAGATCACCCAAACCAACCTCGACCTCGCCCACCACACCAACGCCACCACCGCCGCCGGCCGCGTGGTGCACGGCGACGCCCGCCAACTCTCCACCCTGCTGCCAGCCGATCTCCACGGCCAGGTCGCACTGGTCGTCACCTCACCGCCGTACGGACCGTCCACCCACGGCCAGGTCAGCACCGGAACCGCCGGCGTCCACAAACACCACCACCGCTACGGCAACACCCTCGACCGAGGAAACCTCGCCAACATCGGCCACCACCGACACTCCTCGCCGGATTCACCCGCATCCTCACCCACGCCGCCGTCTTCCTGAAGCCCGGCGGGCACGTCGCGGTCACACTGCGCCCCTGGCGCGAACACTCCGAACTCATCGACCTGCCCTCCCACATCCTCACCTGCGGCCGCCAAGCAGGACTCATCCCCACCGAACGCTGCGTCGTACTGCTGGCCCGCATCGCCGAAAACGACCTCGTCGCCCGCGGCAGCTTCTTCCAACGCGACTTCATCCGCAAACAACGCAACACCGGACTCCCCCTCCACCTCATCGCCCACGAAGACGTCCTCATCTTCACCAAAGCCTCCTTCCCCGGGAGTTCCCGCGAACTCAAGAATGCTCAGCTGGAAACCCGGGATGTATTGAGCGCCGCCTAATGACTGGTCGAGAAGTTAGCCCGAAATGTCAAATCCAACATCAGCGCTCGCTCGGGGATTACCTTGCATCGACCGTAAAGATCAGCGAAGAGGAGACGCGACCCCGAACAAGTGGGCTTCCGGTGGCGCGCCTCCTCTCCCCCGTTCACGACAGCAGTGTGTATTACGCCGTGACGGCGATCGATAACCGTGGACGGCTCGCCGACCGATCAGTGTTACGAGTCCTGGGCTGGCTGCCTCACTCCTCGATTTCGATCAACGTCCTGAACGGATTCTTTATCGTTGTCACTCACTCTCATGGGCCGGCAACCATTACTCGCCAAGGGCATCTCCGACTGCCAGCAGCCGTACGGCACTCCTGCCGCATCAAAGCCCGCGCACAACTTCTCGTCGCCGCCTATCCGGATCACGACCTGCTGACGGCCTACCCGACGTCCGTGCTCGACAAGGTGCTGCTCGCGTACCACGAGTCTCAACCAAAGGAGGCGGGACCATGAAAGGCGATGACATTGAGGCAGCGCGTCTCTTGCTCTCCCGGCTCGGAATCAGTCCCGAGCAACTTTTTAAGACACCTGCGGAAAGCAGGCCCATTCCCACGATCCGGGACTACATCGGCCGTGTGTCAGACGCCGTCCCCGTGGGGACACGCCGCGTCTACGACACCTACTGGCGGCGCGTTGTCGAAGTCTGGGGCGACCGACGAGTCGATGAACCGACTCCGCTGGAGATCAAGCAACTTGCTGAGCACGTCAAGCTGAACGTCGTCGTACGAAAAAACTCGCGAGGCGGCCGAACCGCCGCCGAGCACCTGATCTCCGCACTCCGATGCGTGTATCGCCACGCGGTCGCAGACGGACTGATCTCAGAGAACGACAACCCCGCGACGCGCGTTACCAAGCCCAGACGGCTTGCCAGTTCCCGACGAGCCCTACCGGACACACGCCTTGCTGAAATCAACAGAGCAGCGGGCTCGACCGGTAACGACCCTGAGCTCGACTCGATGCTGCTGCGCCTGCACACCGAGACAGCATGCCGCCGAGGCGGCGCGCTGGGACTCCGCCCCAAAGACCTCGACACCGAACAATGCCTCATACGCCTACGCGAGAAGGGCGAGACGCTGCGGTGGCAACCAGTGTCTCCAACCCTGATGCGGCACCTCCTCATCCACGCCGAGCAACGCGGAGCCGCCGAAGCCAGCCAACTCTTTCGCTACCGCAACGGACGCGCCATCACCGCGCGCCGCTACGACTACCTATGGCAGCGCATAGGCAAACATCTTCCATGGGTCGCGACACAACAAGTCAGCACACATTGGCTCCGCCACACCACACTCACCTGGGTCGAACGAAACTTCGGCTACGCCGTCGCACGCGCATACGCCGGCCACAACGGCAAGAGCGACGCAGGGACCACCTCCACTTACGTCCGCGCCGACCTCCAAGAGGTCGCTACCGCGCTCGCGGCACTGGTCGGAGAACCGCACCCACTCGCAACAGACAGAGGTGGTCGCGGCGTAGATGATCGTGTGGTTAGTCGAATGTCGATGCACGGTGATGTCTTCGGGGCTGCCTGGAACAGTTGATCAGTAGAGCTGCTGGCGGCCGCTGCCTTGCGCCCGTATCGCGAATAGTGCTCCGGTCAGATCCATATGGACAAGACCACCCCAGTCCTTGATAACAGCGGCTTTCCGCCGCTTCCACGCTGCCAGGGCGGCGGGCAGCTCCGCCTCGTGGTCGTCGAGTTCCTGCTTTGCGAGGCGGCTGTGCATGTGCTGGAGGAGTCCGGAGAACACTTCCACTCGCTGTCCGTTCAGCCGGAAAACGTGGTCGGTACCCACGAAAGACAGTCCGCCCAGGGTGATTCCGGTGTCGAATCGCATACCGGTACTGGCATGGGGGTGGCCTGACCCGAGTCGGTACTGCTGTCGGTTCGTCAAGAGGCTGCGGGCAGCGTCGCGGTCGCCAGCGAAGGTGAGCAGGCCCGCAGCGGTCGTTCGGGCGAGAACGCGGGAGAACCATTCCCAACGTTCGACCGGGAGGGCAAACCCCGGGCGGGAAGTCTGTCGACCATCAGAGTTGGTGAAAGGGATGAGTGGGACAAGGTTGAGCTCCTCGATCGGGCCGGTCAGGTCCGGTGTGGATCTTCCGGGCACAGTGAGTACCCCGTCGCCGGCCGGGTCGAGAAGACGTACTTCGATGCCGCCCTTGGCGGCCACCGCGGTCGCCAACAGCAGGCTCGGCGGTGGCGCGCCACCGGCATCGACATCGCCGAGCACGACCGTCTCTACATGTGCCGCCGATTTTGCCAACTGCTCGTGCTGGGCTTCGACCCTGCCGTGGGAACCTCTGCAATCGACGGAGGCGATCCGGAACGGTGCTCCCAGCTTTCTCCCAACAAGGAAGTAGTTCGGCCGCAATCTTGTATGCTCAAACGCGGTGCTTCCCGAACCGCGTAAGGCCCATCCGGCTTCAAGGGCGAGGTCCGCATCGACGATGTCGAACCGGTAATCCGGATGGCGATGGCGCATAATGCGTTGTGCGGTGGCGAGGCCGAATGCGATCCCGAGATCTTGTGCTTGCACGGCCTTGCGATGGAATCTCGGGTCTTTGCCATCGGCGGCCAGTTCCATACGTTGTTGGTGATTGGATTGCAGTGC
>NZ_JBSFLZ010000249.1:0-3633 GCF_053599315.1 Saccharopolyspora sp. NPDC000995 | reverse complement strand
CGGGTGGTTACAAGGAACGCCGATGCTTCCCCCATCTCCAGGCCATGATCACGCCGCCACGCCGCACACCCCCCACAAAACTGCGAAACCTCAGTTGTAGAGCAGGAGCCGGTCGGTGCATTCTTCGCGGATGGTGCGGACGAAGCGTTCGGCGTAGCAGTTCGCCCGTGGGGTCTGCGGCGGGGTCTTGATGACCTTGATTTCCTCGGCGGCGAAGACCGCGTCGAACGCGGGCGTGTACTTGGTGTCGCGGTCACGGACGAGGAATCGGAATGATGCGGCTCGTTCGCCGAGGTCGGTTAGGAGGTTGCGGGCGACCTGGGTGGTCCAGGCACCGGTCGGGTGTGCGGTGACTCCGAGGATATGCACGGTGCGGGTACGGACCTCCATGACGGACAGGACATGTAACTGGCGAAGGCTGATGGTGTCGACGTGGAAAAAGTCGACTGCCAGCAGTCCGGATGCTTGAGCTCGGAGGAAGCTGCGCCATGAGGTGTCCGCGCGGCGTGGAGCGGGGCCGATGCGGGAGTTGCGGAGGATGCGGCGGATCGTTCCAGCGCCGACGTGATGCCCCAGGCCGAGCAGTTCGCCTTGGACGTGCCGGTGACCCCAGGTGGGATTTTCTTGGGCCAAACGAATGATCAGGTCGCGGAGTTCGGTGGTGATCGGTGGGCGACCTGACCGCTGTGGGTAGGTCCACTTCTTGGCGATCAGACTTCGGTGCCAGGCCAGGAGCGTGGCAGGTGTGACGATCCGCCCCAGTCGCATACTGCGAGGGAGTAGGCGGGATAGTGCGGACAGGATGGCGCGATCCGGCCACGATAGACGAGGCCGCCGGCCAACCTGGCGGCGTAAGACTGCCAGTTCATGCCGCAGGGCCAGGATCTCGACATCCTTTGGCCGCGGTGCGCCGGGCGAGCAGCCCCAGCCAACCGAAGACGGTCACCAACGCCATGTACGACAATCGAAACGGCATGATCCGAGATCATGGCCTGATCACAGAGCTCAACGAAACCCAGGTCAGCGACCGAGTGCCAATTTTTGGCACGGTACAGGGTGCGGACCTCCATGACGAACAGGGCGTATAGCCGCTGCAGCCAGATAGTGTCGATGTGAAAGAAGTCCGTGGCGAGAAGACCGTTTGCCTGGGCTTTGAGGAACGTGGTCCATTCGTGGTTGCGCTGCCTGTCGACGTTGTCTGGGACGGAACCTGGTGGCTGGCAGGACGCGGCGGACGGTGGCTGCGCTGACTTTGTATCCCAGTCGCGTAGTTCGTGTACGCGTCGGAACCGCCAGCAGGGGTTGTCGGTGCCGGGCCGGGTGATCAGGTAGCGGAGCTCGTCGGGTACAGGCGGGCGTTCTGGTGGGGGTGGCTGGGTCCACTTCTGTTTGACCAGGCGCCGATGCCAGGCGAGCACGGTGCGTGGTGAGACAATTTGGTGGCCGCGGAGTCGCTGAGGCAGGTGCCGGGCGAGCGCGGCCGGCAGCGCCCGATCCGGTCAGGCAGGCTTCGGCGCGGTGACCTGTCTGCGTGGCACTGTGGCCTCGTGCCGCAGGATGAGTATCTCGGCGTTGTTCGCTGCGGTAGATCGACATGGTAGAGCGAGCCACGCGAAGGTCCGTGTAGCGAGCAGGTAGATCGCTCTGTACGAGCACAAGGACGGTTCCTGCCCGACCACGGACAACGCCCAGGTCAGCAGCACTGAAGGATTTCTGAAGCGTTACGGGCTTCGGACGATCTGGGGCTCGGAGTTTCTGTACTGCGACCCGGGAACGGCATGAACAGCGCAGGTCACGACCACATGCCGATCAGCGTCGGGCAGAACACTGAGTACGCCCAGCGTTTGCTGGCCGCGCAGGCCCGCCTGTACACCGACGCGAAACGCATCCACGATGCCTGCGTGGGCACCGTGATCGTGTTGACCGTGTTGACCATCACGGCTGCGCTCGTGTTCCCGTCGTGGTGAGTCGTCATCGGCGCTGCCGGCGGTGCACTCACTTTTCTCTGGTCCGCGCTGGGGTCGGGTTGTGAGAAGCGTTGCCGCAAGGCCGCCGCGTTCATCCAGGAGGAGTTCGACACCTACGTCTTCAGGCTCCCGTGGAAGGACTTGGCCGCGGACCGGCCGTCACCGACGCAGATCGCCGAAGCGGCCGCGCGTTACCAAGGGAGCCGCACTCGGGACTGGTATCCCGACACTGGGAAAGCTGCACGTCCACTGGACGTCCTGAATTGCCAGCGCAGCAACCTGGGCTGGGGCGCGTCCATGCATAGGGTGTACGCCGCCGTCCTCACGAGTGCCCTTCTCGTGCTTGTTGGCCTTGGCGTCGCAGCCAGCATGATCGCGGGCTTGTCCGCCTTCCATGCCCTTACTGCGGTCGTCGCGCCGCTGCTCAGCGCTGTCCGCGAGGTTATTGAGATGATCCGGGCCCAACCGCGAAAGCGCCGACCTCAAGTCCAAGACCGAGGCCAAGACCACCACCCTGTGGGCAAGGGGTATGAAGGAACGGGACGGCGTGACCATCGCGGACTGCCGGGACGTTCAAGATCAGATGCTCGCGATCAGGCAGACCAACGCCCACGTCCCAGACTGGTTGGACAACCTGCGCCGAAACCGTAGCGAGACAGCGATGAGGATCGGCGCGGATCACCTTGCTGAGGAAGCGGTCCGTTATGGACGGACAGCTGAATCTGATCAGGAAGCGGAAGGCCGCTGAGCCTCGTCCAGCTCGGAAAGCTGATCTTCCAAACCCTTCATGCGCTTCTTGGTTACTTGGCGGCGTTGTTGGGTGAGTCGGCGCTGGTGGACGGCGTCGTTGAGCGCGCTGGAGAGGGTGGCGACACAGCGGCGCAGCGTGATCGGGCCGCGTCCGGCGTCCAGTTGTGTGCGCACGAACTGGGCGACGTTGCTGGTGGCTGAGTTTTTCCAGCCGGATCTCGCCGAGGGCGGGGATGCGGTCTTGGTGAGGTAGTCGGTGTAGCGGGCCATGGTGGTCGGCTTCAGCGTCAGTGCTTTGGTGGCGAGCCAGTCGGTGAGGTAGTCGGCGATGGTTTCGCGGTCGTCGATGGCGACGCCGGTGCGTTCGCAGCCAAGGATGCGGTTGAGTTCGGTTTGGGCGTGGGCTCTGGTGGTGAAGCCGCTGCGGCGCAGGGTGCGCCGGCGGCCGGTGATGGAGGGTAGGTCCACGGCGAAGGCCCAGGTGCGGTGCTTGTGGTAGTCGAGCTTGGGGCAGTGCGGGCCGAGTTGCCGGTGGTCCTGGTCGCGGCATCCGCAGCGCCGGTAGATCCGGCCACGGTTCGGGTTCGAGCGCATCGCGATCATTTTCTTGGTGTGGGGAGATGGTGTTTTCGCAGGTCATGTGCGCGTGTGCTCATCCTGCGCGGCATGCGACGACACCGCGACCACTGGCCCTGTCGCCGCAGGTCAGCGGCCTGCCACTTGTCCGAGCGTCGCCACGGCGCAACCGACTTGCGGGCCCCGGCGGTCGGCTCTGAGCCTCGGATCGGTCCGCGGTGCCCTTTTTCTTCTATTGTCCGGGTTAAAGGGGCTTATTTGTCGGTCTTTCGTGGCGGAATGCCGTGTTGGCTGGCATCGTCGCTCCGGTTTGTGTGCGCTACACCGCATGCGCGCATGA
>NZ_JBSFLZ010000248.1:0-3653 GCF_053599315.1 Saccharopolyspora sp. NPDC000995 | reverse complement strand
GTCCACCACCAAATCAAACGCCTCCCGCTCCGGCGGCTTCACACCCACAAACACCGGAGCGAACAACAGCGGACTCACCAACCGCGCAGCGGCCAACTGCAACCTCGCCACCTCGACCTCCGGCCAGCCTTCCACCTCGGCGAACCTCACCCAGTCCACCGGCAACAACCCCAGAACGCCGGCAACAGTCCCCTCACCACTCACTCCCGGCGCCCAAGCGAAAGGATCCTCGCCAGAAACCTCACTGTCCGGCAGTGCCGGCCCAGGCCCCCCAGAACGACCTCCAGCCGTCACCCCAACATGAGCAACACCAACCTCCACAACACCACGCCACGCAGCCCCCCAAGCAGCGGTGTCAGCTCCGCGGCCCTGTTCACGCAGCCATTTCAGTCCATCCTCGGCGGTCGTGGCCCCTCCCTCCTCTCGAGCCCGCACAACCCACACACCCAACTCCTCCCCAGGAATCCCAGGCCGCTGAACCTCCTTCTCCTTCCCCGCCTCAGCACGCCACGCATCCAGCCAAGCAGCGTTGCCAACCCCACGGCCTTGTGTATGCAGCCAGTTCCGTCCTTCCTTGGCGGTCGTGGCCCCTCCCTCCTCTCGAGCCCGCGTAACCCACCCACCCAACTCCTCCCGAGGAGTCTGAGGCAGCTGAACCCGTTTCTTTTGTCCCGTATCAGCATCCTGCTGCCCAGAGGCCGCCACACCGCCCCCAGCCGGCCCGCGATGGGCGGCGACCTGAGGCCGGTGACGGCTCGTGCTCCCCGCCCACCTGAGTACCGGGGTCAGCCGCGTTCCGTCGACGTAACGAGGCGGCACCGAGCCGTCCACCGCAGCACCCAAATCCGGCCCGGACACCTGCAGCAGTTGCCCCTGCGAGCCCAGCAGATACCACTGCCCAGTACCCAGCCCCTGTATGAACTGCGGCAACAACATGCCATCCCCGGCAACAGAAACCCCCGTGGCATGAACACGCTTGTCCACGGTTTGAAACACATCCGCCAGTCCCGGGACGAAACGCCGGTCTTCTCGGACCTGATCTGCGAAGGCTTCGGGCGTCATCTTCCCGCCATCCGGCGACATCGCCCGTCCCTCGGGCGTCACATGGACACCCACGACCTGAGTGTCCGGCAAATCGGGTGCCGACTCCGCAGCCTGCTCGATCGTCTCGGCGGAATCGCCGGGTCCGCCGAACAACAACGGTTCCGGTCGTGGTCTGTGGATCACTTCGGCCGGGGGCTCTACCGGCCGCGGCCGGCTTCCGTTCGCCGGGTGCAGCATCCACTTCGGACCCCGACGTCGGTTCACCCGCGCCAACACATCCGCCCCGGTACCGCGCAGCAGCGTGGCGACCTCGGCATTGGAGACGAGCGCGTCACCGTGCCCCAGCACCAGCAGTGGCTTCCTGCCCTCCCCGACAGCCGCGGCATAGTACGGAGACCGGGTCCATCCGGTGTATCCGGCCGTTTCGGTCGCCCCATGGATCACAAGACTCACCGGCGTGCTGCGCACACCCCCACGGAACTCGAATTCTGGCGCCATGCCCGACCGTACCGACGTGCCCGAACTCGCCAGCGCTGAAACAAGATCCGCGTCGGGAAGCCACCGAATGCCTCCCGCGGCCGACAACACGTACCAGTGTCCTGCCCTCGCGGACCGGGCCTCACCGCCGAACATCGCGTCGGCCCGTTGGCTCCACGTCGGCAACCCGCTGGCAGCGAAAGACAAATCGCCGATGACAACACGCCCATCAGCGGCATGCCACACCTCCTGACCGGCCGCGAACACCCCGACACCGACACCGAGGACGTCGCGCAACCGGGCCGCATCGGACTCGCCAGGATAGGGCATGCCCCCGCTCAGCTTGTCGTGTTTACCGCTGCGCGCCCCGGAACCGCCGGCATCCACCGTGTCCCACCCGAGCAAAGCCGTACTGCTCTTGCCGTCTTCCGATCGAAGAAGCTCCTGATCCTGCGGTCCCGTCCCCGCCTGGATGCTCAGCCCGCTGCCTTTCGTTCCCAGCCTGTCCGCCAGCGCCTGGGAAAACTCCACAAGCTCGGCCCAGTGATCCCGGCCGATCTCGTGGTGCTTGGCCGCAACCAGCGCCATCACATCCTCCAGCGACACAACAGCATCCCCACGAGCCAACCCCGCGATGTCATGCGTGCCCTGCACGATCCGCCACGCCGCCACCTCATCATCACCAGACCGGCGCCCATTCCTCGCCCGATCGATCTCCCCCCGCAGATCCGTACCCGACCACTGCCCCACCGGCGCTCGTCCCGACACTGCCGGACCAGCAGCCGAGGCATCCGCCAGACCGGCCACGCCCCCATGCCCGCCGACCGGCACCGAGGCACCGAGCCCGGCCACCGCCCTAGCCGAACCATCCGCACCGAACACCGTCCACTGCGGCCCACGCCCACCCTGCCCTGGCGTCACCGCGACAACGTCACGCCCCACACCCTGCGCCAGAGCCGAACCCTGACCAAGCGACACCACCACACCCGCACCCGGACTGCCCTGCGCGACCAGCAGCACAGGCCCACCCGTGGAATCAGCGACACCACCCCGCACGAACTCCACCAACCCGCCACCAGCAACCACACCCGCCGGCACCCGCACCCGCACCGCGTCCACCGGCACACCCACCGGCACGGCCGCAGGCAAGGCCGCAGGCAAGGCCGCAGGCAAGGCCGCTAGCACGGCCGCCGCCGGATCCTGATGCGGCGACGTCGGCTGCCCTGCGGGCACACCACCGTCGGGGTCCATGACAGAACCGGACCTGCCAGTCTCCGGCAGCGCGGCATTCGCGGGCGCACCAGAAGCATGTGGGGTCAACGCTGGTGAGTCCGGTGTCTGCGAGGTATGCACCTCCAGCGGCAGGTTCCCGGGCACATCCACACCATGCGCCCCGGACACGGCCTGATCGCCACCGGCAGCCGCACTGTACGGCGGTGGCGGATCCTGCCGGTCCTGCCCGGAACCCACTACCCCATCGGAATGTGCCGGCAGCGGTGTGCCCTGTCGATCCCGCCCGGAACCCACTACCCCACGGGAATACACCGGCGGCGGTGTGCCCTGCCGGTCCTGCCCGGAACCTGGCACCTCTGGACCATCACGAGTCGGCTTCCCGCCCGGCACGCTGCCGTCGGCACCCTCCTTACCGCCCTTAACGTCCATGCTGTCCTTGCTGTCCACGGCAGCGGACACCACGGGGTCTTTGCCCGAGGGCACCGGCACCGCAGCCGAATCCACCGGCCCGACCGGGAAAACAGAGTCCACATCAGATGGCTTCGAGCCATCCGAGGCATCGGAGGGGGTGAAGGTGCTGTCCTTGCCCGGGGAGCCAGGGGTGTTGCCTGTCTGCGACCCAGGCCCTATTCCCAGCAGCGGGGTCTTCTCCTCATCGAACCCGCCACCATCGCTGTCGCCCTCACGTCGGCTGGTGTCGTCGAGGTAGGGGCTCGGGCCTTGCGGGTGCAGTTTGCCCCGCCATGCCAAGCCCGCCAGATTGCCCACACCGCTGAACACCGACTCGGACACGCCCGCCGTCACCGAGAACGGGTTCCAGGTCACTTCCTGGCCCGTGGCCGACTGATACCCGACCTCGCCGAACAACTCGCCCAGGCCGTCGGACAACGCCTCCCCGA
>NZ_JBSFLZ010000247.1:0-3674 GCF_053599315.1 Saccharopolyspora sp. NPDC000995 | reverse complement strand
CATTACCTGGGGACTCGGCCCGCGGTGGCGGCACCGCCGGGAGATGAGGTTCCAGACGGCGCCGAGGAAGCACCGGTCCTCCATGAGATCCAGGCGGAGCCGCCGGATGATCCGGCCGGCCGGGCCGCTTTGGATGACTGGACCACTGATTTCGAGGATAAGAACCCCGCCCCGTGGTGGGAAGCGTTCGGGGACGAGCCACCGGGCGCCACCAAGGGCGACATCCCCGAGGGGGATGCTCCCGAGGGTGGCGTTCCCGAGAGGGATGCTCGCGAGGGCGACGTTCCCGAGGGGGATGCTCGCGAGAATGGCGTTTCCGAGGGGGATGTTGCGGAGGTTCTGGGTTTGCCGCGGGTGGATTGGGTGAGGTTTGCCGAGTTTGAGGGGTGGTCGGAGGTTGAGGTGGCGAGGTTGCAGTTGGCTGCCGCGGAGTTGGTGAGTCCGTTGTTGTTCGCTCCGGTGTTTGTGGGTGTGAAGCCCCCGGAGCGGGTGGCCTTTGACCTGGTGGTGGATGAGGTTGCGCTCACCTTGCATCGAGCACGGCGGGATGGCCTGCCCGAACCAGCGGCCGCTGCGGCCGCGTGGGCGCGTGCTGAAGAGTTGGCGGCCAGCGTGCGGGAGGCGGGTGTGGACGGTGCGCCGGATTTGTGGCGTACCGCCCGGCCGCCGGTGCGTGGTGTTAAGGGTGTGCCGTCGTCGGTGGGGGGCATGGGGCAACGCGGGCTGCGGGGCGGCAAACCCCCGCAGCCGGGGCCGGGGGAGACGTATCCGGGGGAGACGTATCCGGGTGAGTCGCAGGCCGGACCGTCCACCGCCCACCCGGCGTCGGGTGCGGATGCCCCGGTGGCCTCCGGACCGCAGGATGCCGCGCCCGGGAAGGGAAAGCGGGTTCAGCGGCGTGGGATACCTCGGGAGGAGTTGGCGGGGTGGGTCGCCCAGGCTCAAGCGGCGGGGCACACGACCGCCCAGGCAGGAATGCAATTCCTGCATGAACACCACGTCGGGGTTGCCGCCGGGGTTTGGGGGGAGGTGTGGCGTGCTGAGTCCGGGAAGGGAAAGCGGCGGCGTGGGATACCTCGGAAGGAGTTGGCGGGGTGGGTCGCCCAGGCTCAAGCGGCGGGGCACACGACCGCCCAGGACGGAATGCAATTCCTGCATGAACACAACGTCGGGGTTGACAACGTGGTTTGGCAGGCTGAGTGGCGTGGTGAGTCCGGGAAGGGGAAGCGGGTTCGGCGGCGTGGGATACCTCGGAAGGAGTTGGCGGGGTGGGTCGCCCAGGCTCAAGCGGCGGGGCACACGACCGCCCAGGACGGAATGCAATTCCTGTATGAACACAACGCCGGGGTTGACAAGGGGATTTGGGGGGAGGTGTGGCGTGCTGAGTCCGGGAAGGGAAAGCAGGTTCGGCGGCGTGGGATACCTCGGGAGGAGGTGGCGGGGTGGGTCGCCCGGGCTAAAGCGGCGGGGCACACGACCGCCAAGGACGGAATGACATTCCTGCATGAACACCACGTCGGGGTTGCCGACAGGGTTTGGCGGGCTGTGTGGCGTGTTGTTTCTGAGGCTGATGCTGCTGGTTTTGGCGTGACGACGGATCAGTTGTCGGTTTTGCATGAGCGTGGGCTGGTTCCTGTTTATGTCGAGGCTGGGGGTGACTCTTTTTTTGCTGCGGCGCTGGATTCGATTCCTGGTCTGCGGGACAGGTTTGCGTCGGTTGAGGTGTTACGGGAAGCGGTCGCCGACTATGCGAACGAGCATAAAAGCGATGTTGCTGGCATTCGGGGTGGCGATGTGGATGGTTACCGGGAGGCTGTTGAGGAGATTCGCCGGCCGGGTGTGTACCCGGATAGGTCGGGTGATGTGGTTCCGCTGGTGGTGGGGCGGATGGCCGGGGTTCGTTTGTGGGTGATGGATGAGTCTGGGCAGGCTCATCCGGTGGATGAGGCCGTTTCGGATGCTGTTCCGGAGGTGGTGCTGCTTCGTCGTGAGACGGCTCGCGGCCATTACCTGGGGACTCGGCCCGCGGTGGCGGCACCGCCGGGAGATGAGGTTCCAGACGGCGCCGAGGAAGCACCGGTCCTCCATGAGATCCAGGCAGAGCCGCCGGATGATCCGGCCGGCCGGGCCGCTTTGGATGACTGGACCACTGATTTCGAGGATGAGAACCCCGACCCGTGGGGGGAAGCGTTCGGGGACGAGCCACCGGGCGCCCCCAAGGGCGACATCCCCGAGGGGGATTCTCCCGAGGGTGGCGTTTTCGAGGGGGATGCTCGCGAGGGGGATGTTCGCGAGGGTGGCGTTTCCGAGGGGGATGTTGCTGAGGTTCTGGGTTTGCCGCGGGTGGATTGGGTGAGGTTTGCCGAGTTCGAGGGGTGGTCGGAGGTTGAGGTGGCGAGGTTGCAGTTGGCTGCCGCGGAGTTGGTGAGTCCGCTGTTGTTCGCTCCGGTGTTTGTGGGTGTGAAGCCCCCGGAGCGGGTGGCCTTTGACTTGGTGGTGGATGAGGTTGCGGTCACTTTGCATCGAGCACGGCGGTTGGGTCTGCCCGAACCAGCGGCCGCTGCGGCCGCGTGGGAGCGTGCTGAAGAGTTGGCGGCCAGCGTGCGGGAGGCGGGTGTGGAGGGTGCGCCGGATTTGTGGCGTACCGCCCGGCCGCCGGTGCGTGGTGGTGAGGGTGTGCCGTCGTCTGTGGGGGGCGTGGGGCAGCGCGGGCTGCGGGGCGGCAGGCCCCCGCAGCCGGGGCCGGGGGAGACGTATCCGGGTGAGTCGCAGGCCGGACCGTCCACCGCCCACCCGGCGTCGGGTGCGGATGCCCCGGTGGCGTCCAAGCCGCAGGCTGCCGCGTCCGGGAAGAGGAAGCGGGTTCAGCGGCGTGGGGTACTTCGGGGGGAGGTGGCGGGGTGGGTTGCCCGGGCTCGAGCGGCGGGGCACACGACCGCCACGGCAGGAATGAGATTCCTGCGTGAACACCACGTCGGGGTTGACAACGGGGTTTGGCGGGATGTGTGGCGTGGTGAGTCCGGGAAGGGGAAGCGGGTTCAGCGGCCTGGGGTACCTCGGGAGGAGTTGGCGGGGTGGGTCGCCGGGGCTCAAGCGGCGGGGTACACGACCGCCGAGGCAGGAATGAGATTCCTGCATGAACACAACGTCGGGGTTGACGCCAGGGTTTGGAAGGCTGCGTGGCGTGGTGCGTCCGGGAAGGGGAAGCGGGTTCAGCGGCGTGGGGTACCTCGGGAGGAGTTGGCGGGGTGGGTTGCCCAGGCTCAAGCGGCGGGGCACACGACCGCCACGGCAGGAATGCAATTCCTGCATGAACACAACGTCGGGGTTGACGACGGGGTTTGGCGGGTTGCGTGGCGTGGTGCGTCCGGGAAGGGGAAGCGGGTTCAGCGGCGTGGGGTACCTCGGGAGGAGTTGGCGGGGTGGGTTGCCCGGGCTCGAGCGGCGGGGCACACGACCGCCACGGCAGGAATGAGATTCCTGCATGAACACCACGTCGGGGTTGACAAAGTGGTTTGGGGGGCTGTGTGGCGTGTTGTTTCTGGGGCTGATGCTGCTGGTTTTGGTGTGACGACGGGCCAGTTGTCGGTTTTGCATGAGCGGGGGCTGGTTCCTGTTTATGTCGAGGCTGGGGGTGACTCTTTTTTTGCTGCGGCGCTGGATTCGATTCCTGG
>NZ_JBSFLZ010000246.1:0-3678 GCF_053599315.1 Saccharopolyspora sp. NPDC000995 | reverse complement strand
GACGCGGTCGCACCCGGTGACGAACACCGGTGGATGAACGTCGACGAGACGCTGAGCCTGCTGCTCTCGCACAACCTGTAATGGCCCTCCCGAAGCGCCGCACGCCAGGCGACCGGCCGCGGGACCTGGCGGCGCTGAAACCTGAAAACTCCGCCACGCTGCGCTGCATGCGGGGAATTCGTCGCCGTCGAATACTTCGCAGTACCGCTATGGCAATTCCGCACGCAGGTACGTGATCCTGGCCATACTGACCGCGAGGTCGGGCATCCATGGCAACAGCAAGCACGCAGTTCATTCCACCGCAGCCAAATTCGTTGGTGCCGTCGGAATCGGGCGCGGTCCCCGCGGCAATCCCTTGTGGCCGCTCGTCGGCGGTAAGTGGGGCCGCCAGTTCTGCGGGGCGGCGGGCCTGCACCGTTCACCTCCGCCCACCGCGTGCCTCATGGACGGAGGCCGGTGAGGGCCACCCACCAGCTCAGGCCACCCACGGACCCAGCAGGAGAGACCTTTTTCCGGCATCGAACGCCGACGTCAAGAAGTGGTCCTTGAGGGCCTTTCCGGCCGTGTGCTCGGCGTAGCGCGCACCTCCCGGGGCGTCGGCGTTAACGTCCCGTAGCTCGGGGTGCTCTGCGTGGAGCGCGCGGACGTAGGGGGTCAGGCGCTCTGCCACGTCCTGGCAGGTCCGTTCATCGGCGTCGAAGGACAGGTTGTCGAACTCCGCGGCCACAGGATCGTTGGGAAGGTTCTGCAGCATCTCGGCGTACTCACTTATTTGAGGTCTCGCCAGCCGCATCCGGCGCCTTCGCGACGTACCCACTTGCGCCGGGCGGACCTGCCGAGGGCTTCGTAGGCGATCCAGAGCCGACGATGTCAGGCTGCGGCGAGCGCAAGCGTTCACGCTGACCGTGGCTGAGGTCAAACGCCTGTTCATGCTGGTCACCCGCCGGCTTCTGTCCGAGGCGCATCATCTGCACTGGGTCTGGTGGCGACGACGACACCAAGCCCGCGCCCGCTGGTACCACCACCGCACCCGACTCCGTCGGCAAATCGGGCGAACATGACAAAATCAAAGTGCTGCTGCCGTACTAGCTTGCTGTCGCCCACGGCACGACCTTGGCGAACTCCTCGGGCTCGCAGCTGAAGTTCACACCGGTCGCGGACGCCAACGAGCACGCATTGGCACGCTCCGGCTGCGGTTTCACCTGGTCTTCGCCGTTTGGACGTCCGGCCGATACCGAAGCTTGATCGACCGGGCCCTCTTGGTTCACCCAATCGGGCCAATATGCCTCGGTGACTTCACACCTGCGCAATACCCGCCACGCACTCGCGGCGGTCACTGTTGTCGCTGTTAGCGGGTTGACCGTGCTGGTCCCACCCGCTGCGGCGGCACCGAGCACTGGCCCGGTCATCGCCGAGGTGTACGGCGGCGGCGGGAACTCCGGCGCGCACCTCACCCAGGACTTCATCGAACTGGTGACAGGCGGCAGCACCGCGGCGGACCTGACCGGGATGAGCGTGCAGTACCTGCCGGCCTCGCCGACCGCGAACAGCCGCTGGCAGGCCACTGCGCTGTCCGGTTCGGTCGAACCGGGCGCGCGTTACCTCGTCGGCGAGGCCAAGGGCGGCGGCGGCACGGCCGAACTGCCCACACCGGAGGCAACGGGGTCGATCAACATGGCGGCGGCCTCTGGCACTGTGGCGCTGGTCGAGGGGACGACCCCGCTCACCTGCCTCACCGCCGACGACTGCGAGGCCGACTCGCGGATCGTCGACCTCGTCGGCTACGGCAGCGCGGTGGTCCGGGAGACCGGCCCGGCTCCTGCGGGCAGCAACACCACCTCCGTCCACCGCCCCGGACTGGTCGACACCGACGACAACTCAGCCGACTTCGCGGCCGGCCCGCCGACCCCGGAGAACTCCAAGGGCGAGAGCCCCGGCGAGCCCGGCGGTGGGGTGACCGACACGCGCATCCACGACGTCCAGGGCATCACCCGGACATCGCCGATGACCGGCAAGGTCGTTCGAGTCCCCGGCATCGTGACCGCGACGCGGACGTTCGGCTCGGCGCGTGGTTTCTGGCTGCAAGACCCCGAACCCGACAACGACCCGCGCACCAGCGAGGGCATCTTCGTCGTCACCGGTTCGGTGACGACGGCCGTCGCGGTCGGCGACGCCGTCACCGTAACCGGTGCGGTGGCTGAGTACCGCCCCGCGTCCGGCACCCCGACGACGACCGAGCTCACCAGCGCCACCTGGACCACCGCCTCGCGCGCCAACGAGCTGCCCGATGCGGCCGCGATCACCGAGGACGTGGTGCCCGACCAGTACGTCCCGGAGCCGGGCGGCAGCATCGAATCGCTACCTCTGGAGCCCTCGAAGTACGCATTGGACTTCTGGGCGGCCCACGAAGGTGAGCTGATCTGCATCGTCGACGCGCGGGCCGTGGGCGGGACCACCGCCTACAACGAGCTTTACGTGACCACCAAGCCGAAGCAGCGCCCGACTGCCCGCGGTGGCTCGGTGTACCTCGGCTACGACGAGACCAACAGCGGGATCGTCAAGGTGCAATCGCTGATCCCGTTCTCCGAACGACCGTTCCCGCAGGCCAACGTGGGTGACGTTCTCGCCGGTATCACCTCGGGACCGGTCGAGTACAGCCAGTTCGGCGGATACACCGTCCAGGCCTCGATCCTCGGCGAGCTCAAGGACAACGGTCTGGTGCGCGAGGTTACCCGTCCGCAGAAGGGCGGCGAGCTCGCGGTGGCGACCTACAACGTGGAGAACCTGTCGGCCGTCGACGAGCAGGCCAAGTTCGACGGGCTGGCCAGCGGCATCGTGAAGCACCTGTCCTCGCCCGACATCGTCACGCTGGAGGAGATCCAGGACAACAACGGGCCCGCAGGTGCCAACGACGGCGTAGTGGCGGCGGATCAGACGCTGAAGCGCTTCGTCGACGCGATCGTGGCGGCGGGTGGCCCGCACTACGAGTGGCGGCAGATCGACCCGCAGGACATCTCCGACGGTGGCCAGCCGGGAGGCAACATCCGGGTGGGCTTCCTGTTCAACCCGAAGCGGGTGTCGTTCGTGGACCGTCCGGGCGGTGACGCCACGACCGCGGTCGGTGTGGTGGCCGAAAACAACGGCAAGCTGCACCTGTCGGTGTCCCCCGGCCGGGTCGACCCGGGCAACGCGGCGTGGCAGAACAGCCGCAAGCCGCTGGTCGGCGAGTTCGTCTTCCAGGGCAAGCCGGTGTTCGTCGTGGCGAACCACTTCGCTTCCAAGGGCGGCGACCAGTCCGTGCACGGGATCAACCAGCCACCGAACCGCAGCTCCGAGGTGCAGCGCGGGCAGCAGGCCGAGGTCCTGCGCGCGTTCATCGACAAGCTGCTCGCGGCCGATCCGATGGCGAACCTCGTGGTGGCCGGCGACCTGAACGACTACCAGTTCTCGCAGACCCTGCAGACCCTCACCCGGGATGGTGCGCTGACGGCGTTGATCAACACCGTGCCGGAGAACGAGCGCTACAGCTACGTGTTCGAGGGCCGCTCGCAGGCCCTGGACCACATCCTGGTGTCGCGGGCACCTAGGCCTTCATCAAGCGTGTCGGGTGGGTAGATCCGGCCTGAGGTAAGGCAAAGGCCTTATCCTGCTTGGGTTTGCGACTCCAACGCATCCCAA
>NZ_JBSFLZ010000245.1:0-3697 GCF_053599315.1 Saccharopolyspora sp. NPDC000995 | reverse complement strand
TTGCCGACATGACGGGCCTGGCTCATGAACCGGAACGCCTCGACCGCCCGGCGGACATCCCAGCTCCGCAGCGGCAACGGCCGCACCGCACCGGCGTCAAACAGATCCACCAGATCCGCCAGCATGGCCTGCATCCGGTCAAGCCCGGCCTCGAACAGATCAAACGCCCGATAGGCCACGTCAGAGACCGCACGCACATCGGTCTTGCCCATCTCCAAGAACCGGCCACCCGGCGCCAGCAGCCGCAACGACGCGTCCACGAACTCACCGGCCAGCGAGTTCAGCACCACATCAACACCACGACCACCGGTGACCTCACCGAACCGCTGCTCGAACTCCACCGTCCGCGACGAAGCGATGTGATCATCCGGAACACCCAGCTCACGCAGACTGTCCCATTTAGACGGGCTCGCCGTCGCGAAAACCTCAGCACCCCACCACCGCGCCAGCGCAATCGCGGCCATACCCACACCACCCGCACCGGCATGCACCAGAACCGACTCGCCAGCACGAAGCCCCGCCAGATCCTTCAAACCGTAATACGCGGTCATGAACACCACAGGAACCGTGGCCGCGTCCTCAAAAGACCACCCCTCCGGAATCCTCACAAGCAACCGCTGATCCGACACCACCAACGAACCCAGACCGCCTTCGAAGATCCCGAACACCCGATCACCAGGCACCAACCCGGTCACCCCAGGACCAACCTCCAACACGACCCCGGCACCCTCCAAACCCACCAAACGGTTATCACCGGGATACATCCCCAACACCGTCAGCACATCACGAAAATTCACCCCAGCCGCACGCACACCAACCCGCACCTGACCGACACCCAGCACCCCCGCCAACTCCGGCGCAGGCACCACCACAAGATTCTCCAACGTACCCTTAACACCAACACCCAACCGCCACGGAACGCCACCCGCAGGCAACGTCAGACCGTCTGCGGCGGCGCGCGTCAACCGACCGACCCGGATCTCCCCGCCACGCACGACGGCTTGAGGTTCGGATAGTGCGACCGCCCCCGGCAGGGCTTCCAGAGAAGCGTCTTCCGAGTCGAGGTCTACCAGTCCGAAGCGGCCAGGGTGCTCGGTCTGGGCAGAGCGCACCAGGCCCCACACCGGCGCGGCCGCGACGTCCACGAGTTCGCCGCCGGAAACCGCGTTGCGGGTCACGAACACCGCCCACGCGTCGGCGAAGCGCGGGTCCGCGAGCCAACCTTGCACCAAGCCCAGCACTTCGGCAGTTACCGCGCGCGCAGCGGCCGGAACCTCAATGCGATCGGTCGTGACCGGGATCAACACCGACTCGGGCACAGGCAGGCCGGCGTCGATCGCCGCGCCCAGCGCGGCCAGGTCCGCATAGGATTCGAAACCGGGCAGGGTGAGCTCGCCGAGCACGGCCGCCGTACCAGGAGCTCCGGCGCGCATCGGCGTCCAGTCCAGCCGGTACAACGCATCCGGGCCTGCCTGGGTGTTCGACAGACCGGCCAGGTCGACCGGGCGCAAGGTCAGTGACTCCACCGAGGCGACCGGCTGACCGAGTTGGTCGGACACCTCGATCGACACGGCTTGCTCGCCGGATCGGCTCACCCGCACCCGCAACGCCGAAGCACCGTTGGCATAAAGGGAAACCCCGCTCCACAAGAACGGCAGCCGCCCGCCTCCGGTCTCGGCCAGGCCGGCGAGCACCGCGGACTGCACGGCCGCGTCCAGCAGCGCCGGGTGCAGGCCGAACCCGCTCGTGTCGACCACCCCCGGATCGACTTCGGCAAAAATCTCTTCGCCGCGCCGCCACACCGAAGTGAGGCCCTGGAACGTCGGGCCGTAGGCGAACCCGGCCTCGGCGAAGCGTTCGTAGAATCCGTCGAGAGTGACCGGCTCCGCCCCTTCGGGCGGCCACACGGTGAGGTCGAAAGCAGCGGGCCTCACCGCGGATGCCAGGTTTCCGCTGGCGTGCCGGGTCCAGCCGTTGTCGGTGGCCGAGTACACGGCCACCGCGCGCAGCCCGGACTCGTCGGGAGCGTCCACGACCACCTGCACCGCGACCGGCTCCTGTCCTGGCAGCACCAACGGCGCCTCCAGGGTGAGTTCCTCGACCCGGCCGCAGCCGGCTTCATCGGCGGCCCTGATCACCAATTCGAGGAACGCCGTGCCGGGCAGCAGCACCGTGTCCGCGACCGCGTGGTCGGCAAGCCACGGGTACAAACCGACCGACAGCCGGGTCGTCAGCAGGAACCCGCCGGAGCTGGGAAGTTCCACGGCGGCGCCCAGCAGCGGGTGTTCGGCGGAGCGCAACCCCAGCGCTGAGGCGTCGCCGGCGGCGAGCTTCGGCTTGGGCCAGAACCGCTCGCGCTGGAAGGCGTACGTCGGCAGTTCCACCCGGCGACCGCCCGCGAACAGCACCGGCCAGTCGGGATTGATCCCGTGGACGTACAGCTCCCCGAGTGCTGCGACGATCGCGGCTTCCTCACCGCGGTCCTTGCGCAGCAACGGCACTGCGGTGGCATCGGCCAGGTTCTCCTGGACCATCGCGGACAGCACACCGTCAGGGCCCACTTCGACGAACGTGGTGACACCAGCTGCTTCGAGCGCGTGCACACCATCGGCGAAGCGGACCGTCTCCCGGACGTGGCGGACCCAGTACTCCGGTTCGCTCCACTCGTCGGTCACCAGCGCGCCGGTCACCGTCGATACCGCCGAAATCGTCGGCCGCCCGAACGAAAGTCCTTCGACGACCCGGCGGAACTCGTCCAGCATCGGGTCCATCAGGGCGGAGTGGAACGCATGGCTGACGTTCAACCGGCGGGTCTGGAAACCGTCGACCGACGACACCGCGGTATCGGTCCCGGCGATCACCACAGAATGCGGGCCATTCACTGCCGCCAGAGACACGCCATCTGGCAACGGTGGCAAGTCCGCTTCCGAAGCCTGGACCGCCACCATCACACCACCGGCGGGCAACGCCTGCATCAGACGGCCACGAGCGGACACCAGCGCACAAGCGTCCTCAAGGGACAGTACACCGGCGACATGTGCGGCCGCGATCTCACCGATCGAATGCCCCGCCACGAAATCGGGGGTGACGCACCAGGACTCCAGCAATCGGAACAGAGCCACTTCCAGCGCGAACAAAGCCGGCTGCGTGAACTCGGTTTGCCCGAGCAGCTCCTCGTTGTCCAGCACCGGATCGCCGAGCCGATCGGACACGGCGTCGAAGGCCTCGGCGAACGCCGGGAACCGGGCGTAGAGCTCCTGCCCCATCCTCACCCGCTGACTGCCCTGACCGGCAAACACGAATGCCGTCCGGACCGCATCCCGGGTGAATCCCTCGAACACACCCGCGGCGGGCACCCCCTCAGCGAGCGAACGCAGACCGTCCAGATCGCCGACAGCGGCACGATGCTCGAACACCGCCCGCGTGGTAGCCAGCGAGAAACCCACATCCAACGGGCGTTGTCCGTCCGCGAACGACACCAGCCGCGCCGCCTGGTCGCGCACGGCCTGCGGCGACTTGCCGGAGAGAATCCACGGCACCACAACCGACACCGCTTCGTCCGCCTCGGCCACATCGGCTGCCGGGGCGGTCTCGGCCACGGTGGTTGCCGGGGCGGTCTCGATGATCACGTGCGCGTTGGTGCCGCTGATCCCGAACGAGGACACCCCGGCCCGGCGGGGGTGCCCGGTTCGTGGCC
>NZ_JBSFLZ010000244.1:0-3715 GCF_053599315.1 Saccharopolyspora sp. NPDC000995 | reverse complement strand
AGTTCCATCCATCCACCGTTGCTGGGACGGAAGTGAACGTGACCGGTTTGATCCGTTTCGTAAACGCCGGCGAGCAGACGCCCGTCCGGGGTCTTATACACGTCCGACATAGACGCCAATACCGGTCCCTTCATGAGCTTGCGCACCTCTGCCAGCAGCTCAGCGGGAGCGCCGGGAATCGCCAGCAACGTCCACAAGTCGCTTAGCGAGCGCCCGCCCGCCAGCGCGGGGTCGACACGGCGGAATTCGAGCCACTGCGCGAACCCTCGGAAATCGATCTCGTCACCATTCCGGAGGAGAATCCCGTCACGGTTGGATCCCAACTGGGCCACGACGAGACTCGCGTCCTTGTACAACTGGTACGAGGACGCCTCGGCGAGGACCTGCGCCTTCGAAGCACCCGGGGCCGGGAACAGCACCGACTGTTCAGGCAGGCCCACGACCAGCGCCGGGTAGTCGCCAACGCCACCAGTAAACGTCCACGGCCGTGTCCAGGCGAAAAGCTGCACCGCCTGCGCCTGCCCTGCCTCACTCAGCGGCAACAACTCCAGGAACTCCGACAGCTTCTCCAGCCAGGCCCCCTCATCCCTGGTCTGGTCGTCATAACCCAGCAGATCCGGATCACCCATCAACCGATCCAGCTCCTGGTAGATCCCCGGGTCGGTACCGGCCAGCATGATCGCCGCGCTCAACTCGGCACGCACCTGCCACAACGCGGGATTCCCGGTCAGCTCACCCGCGTCCCCAGCCCACACCCGGAACTCGAGCCGGTCGCCCTCGGCCCCAGAGACCTCAAAACGAACTGCGGTGTGCTTGTCGCCCGCGTCGGGAACGGGATAGTACGAGTCGGCATTCTCGCCGTTCTCATCCACTGTGTACGGATCCGACGGGAGCGAAACCGGCGCCGCATACGCGACCTTGCGACGCTTCGACCCATCGCTGCCTGCAACGTTGCCCAACCGGTAGAGCAACGCCTCGAAGACCTTCGCGACCTGCGCCACACGCACGTACTGCACAGGGGTCAACCGCCAGTCAAAACTGACATTGACATGCCCCCCCGACTCCGAGCCGAAACCGCCCTGCCGCTGCAGCGCGCTCAGCAACTTCTCCATACTGGGCCACACACCGTCACCACGGTCATTACGCAGGATCGGGGATGTCGCCTCCACCTCGAGAGGCTCCCCCTCCTTGATCAACGCCCACCTACCACTGGCCACAATCGCCGCGGCAGTCTCCTTATCCAACACAGCCAGCAGCTTCGAGCTGTGATGGGTCCGCCAATCCACCAGCCCTGCTTGTTCGAGCTCCGCCCCCAGACTGTTGACCCGCGTATCGAAATTATCGCCGAGGAGCTTGAACTCGACCTCGAATCCCAGACGCACGTCCGGCCGGGAGCTCGCCCCACCTGGCACACCGTCCCTGAAATACGTGACCGGAACGCGCCCCTGCGCAATCGCCCGTTTCGCCTCCATATACACCTCACGCACCTTCGCCCGGCGAGCATTGCGCAATGCCCTCTCCGCCGCCTGCATCGCACCCAGGCTCGACTCAACCCGCTGCAACTGCTCCGGAGTCCACTGCCCCTGCCGCACCCACTGCTTCGCGGTCTCGACGTTCGCACGCACACTATTCGGATTGAATTCCGGCGGCATCGCCCGCAAATGCCGATCCATCCGACCCGTCAGCTCAGCCAACCCCGCAATCGCAGCCGGCACGAACCCCGCAGCCCGCCCCTCCCAAGACTCACCCACCTGCTCCCCAGACTCACCCACCTGCTCCCCGGCCGGTTCACCCTCGTCATCCACCACCATCCCGGCCAACTCGGCCCGCAACGCCTCTATACGCCGCTGCGTCTCCTCCCAGTTCGCCCGCAAACCCTGATCGAACATCGGCAACAACGCCGAATCCGCCTGCACAACCTCATCCCACCCCGGCAAATCCTCCAACGAAGCCAGATAGGACTCAGCCTGCTCCAACGACTCCCGCAACTGCGCAACCCGCCCCTCATCACCAGCCACACCCTCCACCTGCTCCTGCACAACCGCGCCCAACCCCTCCCCCAACTCATCCACCAACTCCGCCTGCATAGCCGCATCCGACTCCTGCGACGCCTCCAACCCCGCCTGCCGATCTTCGTCCAAACCGGACAGCGATGCCGCCTGCTCCTCCCCACCTGGGTCCGCCATCACCTCATCAACCGACTCACCAAGATCAACACCCCCATCCGACCACGTGTCCTGTTCGTCCTGATCAGCCCCAGCCGACTCCGATCCGTCACTCGACGCCATTGCATCCTGCTCATTCTGCTGCCCGCCTGACTCCACGCCCGCAATCTCCCCGGGCCCAGTCTCCTTCCGGGCCTGCATCGCCGTCAGCGCCGCCCTATTTGTCTTCAGCCTTTCCCTCGTCTCCCCCAACTCCTCCGCAGAACCAGCCCACCTAGCCATCCTGCCCTGCAACGCACTCAGCTTGGCCTCAACATCGGCACTCCTCGGCAACGCCGCCAACGCCTGTACCTCCGAAGCCTCTTTTTTCAGTGTCGATACTCGACTCCTCAGCCGGCTTTGCGTTTTTTCGTCCTTTTCTATTTCCCGATGCAAATTGAGCTTGGTCCGCTGCTCCGAATTCAGCGGCCCCAGCTCTTCCAACTTCTTCAACTTCGCAAATTCGTCGGCGTCGGCGTCCTTTTTCGCCCTGTAAGAATTGCTGACAGCCGCCCTGTGCTTCTGCCTCCGCTTTTCCACCTCCGGCTTGAGCTGCTCCAGCCTCTTCGCCTTCTCCGGAGCCAGGTCCCTCCCCTCCTGCAGGGCCAACTGTTTCTGCCTCTGCAAATCCGCAACCTGGTAGGCTTTGGCCTTGCCTGCCTGGTAATTCTTCGCCTTCCGTTCCCTATCATTCTGCCTCCGCTTTTCCACCCCCGGCTCGAGATACTCCAGCCTCTCCGCCTTCTCCGGAGCCAGCTCCCTCCCCTCCTGCAGGGCCAACTGCTCCTGCCTCTTCAACTCCGCAACCTGGTCGGCTTTGGCCTTGCCTGCCTGGTAATTCTTCGCCTTCCGTTCCCTAGCATTCTGCCTCCGCTTTTCCACCCCCGGCTTGAGATACTCCAGCCTCTCCGCCTCCGCCTTAGGCAGGTCCTCCCCCTCCTCCCGGAGCAACTGCTTCTTCTTCTGCAAATCCGCAAGCTCTGCGGCTTCGGCCTTGCCTTCCCGGTAATTCTTCGCCTTCCGTTCCCTTTCCTTCTGCATCCGCGGTTCCACCTTCAGCTTGAGATACTCCAGCCTCTCCTCATCCTCCGGAGTCAGGTCGTTCCCCTCCTCCCGGAGCAACTGCTTCTTCCTCTGCAAATCCGCAAGCTCTAAGGCTTCGGCCTTCCGCGCCTGGTACCGCTCCGCGTCCCTTTGCTGTCTCCGTGTCTGCGTTGCCGACCGCGGGTCCTGTTGTGCTGCCTGGTCCGTCGGTGTGGTCCCGTCGCCCTCGCCGCCTTGATTCCCGGAGACATCCCCGCCGGAGCCTGCCACTGTCGGTCGCTTGGACGCCCTGGCAGAACTCTCGCCAGCCTCCCGGGGCCTCTTCGTGCCCTTCGTGCCCTTCGTGGCGGTTTCGGCTGCTGCCGGCCCAGGCGCACCGTCCCGGCGTGGGGGACCCGTCACGTCGGTGGGCAGCCCGGCACCCCTGCCCAGGTGCCGCAGTGCGGGACCACTGGGCGGCAACACCA
>NZ_JBSFLZ010000243.1:0-3866 GCF_053599315.1 Saccharopolyspora sp. NPDC000995 | reverse complement strand
CTACAAAGCCACCCTCAACGTCGACATCCTCGCGCCCGCAGATCCTTGACAACCAGCACCAACGTCCAAACTTCACGGCCTTGGCACTAGATCCGCGCCATCGACAGCACGGGGTCCGCTGGCGTCCGTGGTTCAGAACGCCAGGGCCATTAGTTGGATCGGGATCATCGCGATGATCGATGCGGCCGAGACCGTCAGCGTCACCGACTTCAGGGCCCCTCGGGTCGTTTGCGGTAGCAGGGTTTGCAGCAGCCAGAACGTGTTGCTGGTGGCGTGGATGACGAACAAGGAACCCGCGCCCGCCGCGAGGGCGACGAAGACCGGGTCGATGTCCAGCAGCGGCATGACTGGGCCCAGCACGCCGGCGGCGGTGATCGACGCGAGCGTCACCGAGCCGATCGCGATGTGCAGTACCGCGGCTACCAACCACACCAGCAGCAGCGGGACGACCGTGCTTGTGGAGAAGTAGCCCTTCAGCAGTTCACCCAGGCCCACGTCCTTGACCGTCTGCGCCAGCGAGCCGCCGACACCGGTAAGGATGAGGATCTGGCCGCTTTCGTGGAAACCGCGCTTGAACGCCGCCGCGGTCTGCTCGGCCGGGAGCTTCCAACGCGCGAGGACCACCGCCCCGATCAGGCCGATGAGCAGGGCGATCACCGGGTCGCCGACGAAGCCGACCCACGGCGAGGAGAACCCGGCCATCTCCGCGATGGCACCGAAGGCGATCAACGCCAGCGCGAGCAGCAGCGGAGCCAGCAACAGGGGCAGTGGCGGCAGCTCGCGTGACCGCTCCTGCTCGGCACCCTCCGCGACCGGCAAGTCCTCGGTCTCGTCCAGCTCCGGGTTCCACAAGCCGCGCTTGGCCAGCGCCGTGAACAGCGCCAGCGTGGCGACGATGGTGAAGACCGCCGTGACGAGGCCGAAAATGAACATCTTGCCGAAGGACAGGTGCAGCACCCCGGCCAGGGCGACCGCCCCGACACCGGGCAGCACGAACACCAGGCCGACCTCGATGCCCAGCGCCATCGCCGCGCACGTCCGCGCCACGCCGTACGCGCCAATCTGCCGGGACAGCCGGCTGGCCAGCGGCGCGGTGATCACCAGCAGCACGTCCGCGAAGATCGACTGCAGAGCGATGCCGACGGTGGCGCCGAAGGTGTAGGGCAGCGACCGCGGGCCGAAGGTCCGCACGAGTAGATCGACGAGCTTCTCGATCGCGCCGAGGGAGGCCATCAGCGAGCCGAGCAGCACGCCGAACGCGATCAGCAGGCCGACCTCGGTCATCAGGTCGCCGAAGCCGGTGGTGATGGACTTGATGGTCTGCTCCGGGCCCATTCCGGAGACCAGCCCCAGGTAGATCGCGCCGAGGACGAGCGCGATGGCCGGGCTGATCTTGGCCCGGAGGATGAGCACGACAACGCCGACGATGGTGATCGCGGCGTTGGCGAAGACAACGATGTCCGACATCTTTAGAGTCCGATTCCGTCGGGGTCGGCACGAGCCGACTCTAGGAGGTTTGCGGCGAGAAGCTTTTCCGCCTGGGCGGGTTGTGCCCATCAGGCGGCGACGAAGACGGACCGGTGCACGCGCTGCCGTCGGCGCTGGCGAAGATTCCGGCCGCCCCGCCCGCGGTTCGGCGGTAGCCGTAGCGACAGAACCGTTCACCACCGGCGTCGGCGTGCTGGACCGCTCGGTGGCCATCCTGGACTGCGTGGAAAGCCACCCGATGGGCACCAGCGAACTGGCCAGGACGCTGGGCCTGACGGTGTCGTCCACCGCGCACCGGCTAGCCACTGCCCTCGTCGCGCATGGCCTGCTGCGGCGCGACTCCGCCGGCTGCTTCCACCTGGGCCCGCGATTCGCGACCTCGGCGCTCGCCGGGACCGCGAGCCCGGCGCTGGAGGAACTGCGCGCGACGGCCGGAGAATCGGTGCAGCTGTGGGTTCGCCGCGCCGACCACCGGCTGTGCATCGTGAGCGTGGAGTCGTCGGAGGAGCTGCGCGCCAGCCACCCGTTGGCACCCTCCTGCCGTTCCCGCACGGCTCCTCCGGCCAGGTGCTGCTCGGCGAGCGGAACCCGGACGGCCACGACTGGGTCGAGAGCATCCAGGCACGTGCGCCGGGTGTCGGCACGGTCAGCGCGCCGGTGCGCCTGCATGGCGACACGATCGCGGCGGTGTGCCTGTCGGCGCCGATCCAACGGCTCCAACCCAGCCCCGGCCTGCGGTTCGGCGCCCAGGTCGTCGCGGCGGCAGCTCGAATCGAAGCCGCCCTCGACAGCTAGACGCATCTACGTCAGGTGGATGGGCAGGGATTCCAGCCCGTAGACGATCGAAGCCTTCCGGAAGTCCAACTCCTCGGGGGCAATCGCCAAGCGCATGTCCGGGAAACGCCGGGTCAGGGCCGGGTAGGCCTCGCGGAGCTCCAACCGGCCGAGCTCTGCGCCCACGCAGCGGTGGATTCCGTAGCCGAAGGCCAGGTGTGAGTTGGCACGGCGCATGGGATCGAGCCGCTCGAGGTCCGACCCGAGCTCGTCATCCCGGTTCGCGCCGGTCAACGAGCACACCACGACGTCGCCCCGCGAGATCTTCACCCCGCCGATCTCTACGTCCTTTCGTGCGAAGCGCGGGAAAGCGACCTGGACGACGGTGAGGTGGCGCAGCAATTCCTCGACGAAACCGGCGATGGCGGCATCGTCATCGCGGACCATCGCCAGGTGGTCCGGGTTCTGCAGCATGACCAGAGCGCCTAACGAGAGCATGCTGGCCGTGGTCTCGAACCCGCCGGTGAGCACCCCGTCCGCGAGCTCCGCCAGCTCACGATCGGTGACGCCCTCGCCGTGCTCCTTGATGAGGGCGCCCAGCAGGCCTTCGCCCGGGCTTTCGCGCTGCTCCTTGACGACCCGGTGCAGGTACTCCAACGACTGCGACATCGCGCCGAGCGACGCGGCGACGCCGTCGAACAGGTCGAACCGCGCCACGCTCAGCTCCTGGAACTCCGCGCGGTCCACGTGCGGCACACCGAGCAGTTCACAGATCACCAGCGACGGGATCGGCATCGCGAACTCCCGCACCAGGTCGACCGGTCCGTCCCCCGCTTCCATCAAGTCCAGCCGCGCACCGACGATCGCCTGGATCTCCGGCCGCAACCGCTCCAACCGCCGCATCGTGAACTCCGGCGTCAGCATGCGGCGTAACCGGGTGTGGTCCGGCGGATCGGTGAAGCCGAGGCCACCGGGGTTGTCCTCCGCTCGGACGCCCGCGTTACCGACGAGGTGTTTGAAGTCGTTGCTGAACGTGCCGGCGTCCCCGAGCACTGCCTTGGCATCCCGGTAACTGGTGACCAGCCAGACGTTCAGCCCGAACGGCACCGGGAGCTTGGCGACCGGCTCCTGCTGCCGCTTGAGGCCGAGTTCCGGCAGCGGGTCCAGGCCGGTGCGGCGCAATGGCATCAACGCCGCGTCCGGCAACAACGCCAGCGCCTCGGTCCCTTTCCCGCGCAGGCGCGCGAGATACCGACGCAGGAACCAGGACGAGATCCGAGATCGAAGACTTCCCACCGAGCTAACCTCTCGTAGCGCATGTTCCGCCAACAAGACTTCGATTCATCCAAGCGGATGTGGATCTCCGGGATTCACTCGGCCCATGCCTGCGCCACCAGGCACGAGCCCCGACACCACCGTCCACATCGGACGGCGGCGTCGGGGCTCGTGCTTTCAGCGGGCCAGCTGGGTCTCCAGCTGATCTGCCAGCTTGTTCATGATTCCGGCGTAGCTCACTAGGCCACCATCCCTTTTGCAGCCCTGTCGGATAGGGTTGTGACCTCTCGGTCCCGGTGGGTGCATGGCCTGTGTCGCGTGCCGCTTGA
>NZ_JBSFLZ010000242.1:0-3968 GCF_053599315.1 Saccharopolyspora sp. NPDC000995 | reverse complement strand
GTGCCGGGCGGGAAGCCGGCTCGTGGTGTTCCGGAGGTGCCCGGTTCCGGGCAGGTCCGGCCAGGCGCACCGCTGCCAGCACATTCCGACGGGGTAGTGGGTTCCGGGCAGGACCGGCCAGGCACACCGCTGCCGGCACACTCCGATGGGGTAGTGGGTTCCGGGCAGGAACGGTCGGCGACGCCACCACCGGCGTATTCCCCTGATGGGGTGGTGGGTTCGGGGCAGGACCGGCCGGGCGAGCCGCTGCCGGCTCATTCCGATGGGGTGGTGGGTTCCGGGCAGGACCGGCCGGGGACGCCGCCGCCGGCGTACCGTCCGGTTGCCGGTGGTGATCAGGTGCCCGGAGTGCCTGGTGTGGGTGTGCCCGGGAACCGGCCACTGGAGGTGCCTACCTCGCAGACACCGGGCTCACCGGCGGTGACCCCGCATGCTTCTGGTGCGCCTGTGGATACGGCGCTGCGGGAGACTGGTAGGTCCGGGTCTGTCGTGGACTCCGGCAGTGGTGTGGTGCCTGCGGGGCATGGGTCCTCGCCGGGTGGCTGGGCCGGCCACGATGGGCATTCCGGTGCGGAACCGGTTGCGGCGCATGGGGATTCGCATGTGGACTCGGTTGCGGCGCATGGGGATTCTCATCGCCAGGATGGCACTGCGGTGTCGCCGGACTCGACGATGGTGCCGGTGGACGGGTCGCAGTCGGCCCCGCCACTGCATCGGGATCCGGCGGTGGTGCTGCCCGTGGGGTTGCCGGTGGACGCGGTACGGGTGTCGGTGCCCGCGAATGTGGTTGCTGGTGGCGGGTTGGCGGAGTACGTGCGGGGCGGTGTGACGGGTTCTGCGGGTGGGCCGGTGGTGTTGATGTCTCAAGGCAATTCGACTGTGGGTGTGGTGGTGTCGCCGGGTCAGGGTTCGGATCTGGCGCGGGGCCTGGGGCGTGTAGTGGTCGCGTTGACGCCGGGTTCGGTCGGTGGCACGCCACAGTGGACGGTGTTCGCGGCGGATGGTTCGGCTAGGCCGGTGACCGGGTCCGATGCTGGGGTGCCGGTCGGGGGGCGTGGTGGCTTGGCAGGTCTGGCGGAGGCCTCGGGTGGTGTTCCGGTTGGTGTTCCGGTTGGTACGGCAGCGTCGGGCACAGCCCCGGTGGGGCAGTGGTCGGACTCGGATATGCGGGGGGAGATCGAGCGGGCGAGGCAGTTGGAGTTGACCCCGGGGGAAATGGATGCGGCGCGGCGGATTGTGCATGGCACGCATGACATCCGGAAGCTGGCTGGTCGGGGCGCTGCCGTGTCGGTGGACGATGTGGTGACGCTGGTCGCGGCCAACTACCACAAGTCCGGCCGGGATAAACAGGGCCAGGTAATGGAGTTTTCCCAGGCACTGGCGGAAAAGTTGGGTACGGGGGGCAGCGGGCTGAGTATCCAGGCAGGGGCCGGGCCGGAAGATCAGGCGGGGCGTTCGGGGGAGTCGGTGGCGGGATCGGGTCGGTACACCGGCGGTGGGCCTTTGCCGTCGGATGCTGCGGTGCTGGTGGATGACACCGTAGCCGGTGCCGTAGATCAGAGGGGACTGGCGGAGCAGGCTGCGCCGATTGAGGTGGAGATTCGGGAGCGGATTGCGGCTTTGCGGGATGCTCTGGAGTTGCTTGAGGCGCAGAAGGCGGAGTTGGTGGCGGTGCAGGGGCGGGATGAGGACCGGCAGGCGTTGTGGGAGCCGGAGAGGGCGTTGCAGGCAGAGTTGGCGGTGTTGCAGGCGGAGTTGGCCAAGTTCGTGCCGGAGGGGATTGCGAGGTTGGCTGAGCTGACGGGGCGAATGGAGCGGCATTTGCGGGCGATGCCGCCGGATTTCGATCCGAACGGTGTGCGTGCGAGCGTCGAAACCGCGAAGAGCATGGTACGGCAGGGAGACTGGACTTCGGAGGATTTGCAGTACGTCGAGGAGAGGTTGGGTGGAGTGGAGGCGGCGGAGGGGAGGTTGCGCAATGCTCGCCGGGCGAAGGTGCAAGAGGTGTATGTGCAGGCGAAGCAGGCGATAGAGCAGAGGCGTGTTCCGGTCACGTATTTCGAGGACGGTGTGCCTGGTGGAGTGAGCTCTCGGTCGGACGTGCGTCTGGGATTCGAGGTCGAGTTCAAGCTCCCGGGTGAAAATTTCGATGCGCGGGTCCACAGTCTAGGGGTGGAGCTCGAACAAGCCGGGCTGGTGGATTGGCGGACCGCCCACGGCTCGAAGCTGGTTATTAAGACGGCAGCGGAGGAGATTCTGGCCAACCGTAGGTGGGCGTTGCTCAAGGAGGCGGAGCGTTTCGAGGTGGAGGCGACATCGCCGATCCTGCGTAATGACACTGGGCGGCCCGTCAGCGAGCAGGTGTGGCCCAGTATGGAGAAATTGCTGAGCGCGGTAAAGCGGCAGGACGGTTATGGCTCGGAGTCAGGGGGGCATATCAATGTCAGTTTTGACTGGCAGTTGACCCCTGTGCAGTACGTGCGGGTGGCGCAGGTCGCGAAGGTCTTCGAGGCGGTGCTTTTCCGGTTGGGCAACGTTGCAGGCGGCGAGGACTCGAAGCAACGCGACGTCAGGTACGCTCGGACGCTTTCGCTTCCGTCTGATCCGTATACAGTGGACGACGGCGACACTGGTTACGACGGGTACGAATCCCTTCCCTACTTCGACGACAAGTTTCGTGCGGTGCGTTTTGATGTCGTTGGATTTGAGAGCGATCGGCTTGAGTTCCGGGTGTGGGCTGGGGACGCGGGTGAGCTGACCGGGAATCCCGCGTTGTGGCAGGTGCGGGCCGAGTTGAGCGCGGCGATCATGCTGGCCGGTACCGATCCGGGGATCTACCGGGAGCTGGATCGGTTGATGGAGGATCCGGATCTGCTGGGTTATGACGACCAGACCAGGCATGAGGGGGCCTGGCTGGAGAAGCTGGCGGAGTTCCTGGAGTTGTTGCCGCTGAGCGAGGCCGCGCAGGCGCAGGCGGTACAGCTTTTCGCCTGGACACGCCCGTGGAAGTTGACTGGTGGCGTCGACGATTTCCCCGCGCTGGTCGTGAGCCTGCCCCAACAGTCGGTGCTGTTCCCGGCCCCGGGTGCTTCGAAGGCGCAGATCGTCGCCAAGGCGTACTCGTACCAGTTGTACAAGGACGTGAGCCTCATCGTCGCCCGGACGACGCCAGACCGTTCCGGGATTCGCCTCCGGAATGGACAGCAAATCAATTTTGACGGTTTCGCCCGTATACTCAACGCCTATCACGTCGGACGCGGGTGGTTCGAGAACGAAGGAATGTGGACGGTGCTGGCGATTTCCCGTGCCTCCGATGCGCTGCTGTCAAAGGTGCTGAGGGTCGTTAACGGGCCGGTATTGGCGACTACGTCGGACGTGTACAGAACCCCGGACGGGCGTCTGCTTGCCGGCGCTTACGAACGGCAAAGCGATGGTCGCCTTCGATTCCGTCCCACCACACAGGGGTGGATCGAGTTCACCAAAAACGAAGACGCGCCAGCTCGCCGGAGCGCACCCCGAGCCCGAGGCCGGTTTACCGGTAAGTTTGATCTGGGCGAGGCGTTGATGGATTCCAGGACCAGACTTTTGCCCGACGCTCCTGCCAAGGGTTATCGGTATTGGCCCGCACGCGCGGTGCCCTTGCCTGCGGGGTTGCCGGTGGACGCGGTACGGGTGTCGGTGCCCGCGAATGAGGTTGCTGGTGGCGGGTTGGCGGAGTTCGTGCGGGGCGGTGTGGCGGGTTCTACGGGTGGGCCGGTGGTGTTGGTGTCGCAGGGTGATCCGGGTGTGGGTGTGGTGGTGTCGTCGGGTCAGGGTTCGGATCTGGCGCGGGGCCTGGGGCGTGTAGTGGTCGCGTTGACGCCGGGGCCGGTCGGTGGCACGCCACAGTGGACGGTGTTCGCCGCGGATGGTTCGGCTAGGCCGGTGACCGGGTCCGATGCTGAGGTGCTGGCCGGGGGGCGTGGTGG
>NZ_JBSFLZ010000241.1:0-4012 GCF_053599315.1 Saccharopolyspora sp. NPDC000995 | reverse complement strand
GCGTTGAGCACGAGGCCGAGGGCGCCGAGCTGGTCTTATCCGAACTAGCCGAGGAAGCGCAGGCACCCGCCGACATCACGTCGGCGGTCACGCAAAGTCGTAGAAATAATCCTGGTCTCGTGTGTTGGCCGGGCGTGTCGTGACCGGCTGCCTCAGCTATCGAGGCGGCTGGACCTCCCGGCTGAGTGGTGGAAGTCGGGCATGCCCAGGTGTGTCCTCGTGTGCTTGACCGCCAGGGTCTGCATGGACTCGAGTTTCTGGTCGGCGGCAGCGAGGCTGGCCTCGATCGCGGCGACCTCGCCGAGCCAGCCCTGTTCCTTGGCTTCCTGCAGGCGGTCCAGCAGGTTGGCGCGGATCTCCTCCAAGCGGGGCTGCTGGGCCGGGTCCGGCCTCAGGAGTGGGCAGCGAATACAGGCATTTTCATGCTGGCAAGCAGTTCCGTGATCGCGGGCGCAGGTGCCCAGAGCGACCTTGCGCAGCTCGAAGTGCGCCAAGAACTCGTCCCATTCCTGCCCGGTGAGCTCGCGATATTCCTGGCTCGGGCGCAACGACCGTCGGCGGGCGATGAAGGCCCTGTGGTGGTTGATGACGTCCTCGGGATAGATCGCGGCGTAGCCGAGTGTGGTGTCCACCTGCTGATGCCCGGCGATCTTGGCCGCGATGTGCGGAGGCAGGCCCGAACGGAGGGCGTCGGTTAAGAAGAGCCTTCGGAAATCGTGGGGCGTGTATCTCAGCGGCTGGTTGTCCGGGCCGGTCGGGCCGCTGGCGGTAACGGCGGCGCGGAGGCATTTGTGGATGTAGTTGCGGGAGATGGCGCGATTCTCGGCGCCATGCCGACGCTGGAACAGGAACGGCATCGGCGCGCTCCAAGTCCGTTCCATGGTGTCGTAGGCCGACACCAGTGGGATTGCCGAGTTGGCGCCGCGGACTCTGTGGATGATCGCGGTGAGCGCCTCCCCGAGTTCGGGTGCGATCAGCAGCAGCCGTTCTTGGTCTAGTTTGGAGGGCGCGACCTGCAGCATGGGGACGATCTCGCCGGTGGTGGGCAGTCGGTAGGCGATGAAGCTGTGGTGAGTCAGCTCCAGCATCTCCTCGATCCGTATCCCGGTCGATTTCAAGACTTCCACGATCACTTTGGTCCAGAACGCGTCCTCCTCTTCGCCGGAAAGGTCGCGCCGTTTCCCTGTGGACGTGGCGTTCACGTAGACGCGATCCGTCGTCCCGGCCCGACGAAGAAATGCCTCGTCGTCCATAGTGAAGATGTCGCCCGCTGGGACATCGCGGGCGGCGGCAAGCCGCCGCTGGGCCTGCTCGTGCAGGCGCTCGACTGTGTCCACCAGGACGGGCAGTGCGGGCAGCAGGGTGCGGGTGCGCTGGTCCATCTCGGCCTTGCGCCGCAAGCGGGCTTTGCTGTGTCCGCAGTCAGCGGGCCGGATCGGGCAGGGCGCGACCCAGGAGGCCCACCTAGCGGGATCCTCGGCGGCCCATCTGGCCAGATCCTGGTAGAACGCCCGGACGTAAGTGAAGACGCTGTGGGTGTTCACCCTGGTCCGCAGCGGGCGTCCGTTCTTGTCCCAGATCGTCCGGACGCGGTCCTTCCATGCGGCCGCGACCTCGGGGTCCAGCCGCAATGACTCGATGCCCGGGTGATGCCTTTCCAGGTCTCGCCAGAACAGGCCGACGACGTTGCTGGCCAGCGCGTCCAAGGACGTGTAGTCCAGCTCGGCGGCGCGTTCGGTGAGGTAGTCGACCAGCAGGTCACGGACGGACCGGCAAGCGACGTGGTGGCGGTCGACGAGTTGGGCCGGGGTCATCTGGCCCGGCAGCATGACCGCCTTCAGCCGCATGGGCGCGTTCGGGCCGAACACGCCGGTCTCCGCCAGCAGCGCGTAGAAAAGGTGCTTGCCCTTGCCCTGCGCCTGGTGCTCTTGAATGGCGTGCTGCAGCTCGACGCAGTCGCCGATCGTGATGTCCTGAATCACGCCGCCTTTGCGGGTCAGGATCCAGGCGATGCGGTTCATCGCGTGGCGGCGGTCCAGGATGCCGTCGCGGCCGGTGGCCTCACAATGTGCTTCCAGGGCAGCAAACCCGTCGGGGTCGAGGGCACGCCGGATGTGCCCAAGCAGCTGCGCGGGCTGCTGACGTAGCAGCCACCGATAGCCGGGGCGGACGACCTGCCCGGCCAGCAGTGGGATCATCCCGCTGCCCACGTCGATGCGGTCGTACTTGCGCGCCCGTCCCTGGCTCGCCAACCATTCCAACGGGATTTGGACCCACGACCTGCCGATGTCCTCGGCCCCGCTGGCCAGCCAACGTTGCTGCCAGGTCTCGCCGGGCTGATCCTCCAGCCAGTCCAGCAGCTTGACCAGCCCGCGCTCCCGGGTTCGCGTGTTGGCGTCGCTGTTGGCGGTGAACGGCAACGCGAGCGTCCGCTCGAGCACGCTGGAGCGGGAAGCGCGCGTCTGCCACCACGTCATCGCCGCCTCGCGTGCCTCTTGACCGGTCGGCAGTGCGGCGTGGCCCTTGTCGGCACGGCTGATGTCATCGTCGACTGTGTGCACGGCGACGCTCACTTGGCGCCTCCGCTCAGCGGGGCCGCGCCGAACAGCGTTTGCAGCACCTCTTGCCGGTAGCCCGGCGCCGGTGTGGGCGGCAGAGCGCTCCCGCTGCGCTGGCGTTCATGGTGGGCCAGGACGTGCGCGATGACCTCATCCTGGTCGGGCTCAAGGTAGATCTCGGTGGAGGTGATGTGTGCGTGTCCCGCCACCCACTGCACGTCGGACAGCGTCATCTGCGGATCACGCGCCATGCGTTTGAGCGCGGCATGCCGCAGGTCATGCAGCGTCCAGTTCGCGCCCAGCGCGTCGTTGGCGCGGGTAAACACCATGCGGATGGCGTCGTAAGTCAACGGCCGGAACGGTCGGCGCAGCGTCCACCACAGCGGCTGACTTCCCCCGGCCGGGACCAACGAGCGCACCTGTTGCTGGTAGATCCGCAGCCACACGAACGCATCCGCCGAGGCCGGAAGCCATTGCAACGCCCGGGAACCCTTGCGGATCACCCCGATCGTCTGGTCGCCGGCGTTGACCCGGTTGCGGGTCACCCCCAACAGCTCGGATGCCCGGGGCCCAGCGGAAATGTAGAAGGCGACCAGCGCCCGGTCCCGATCGGACGGCAGCCCGGCAAACAGCTCGTTGAACGCCTCGTCCGGTATCCCGCGTGCGACCCGCTTGGGCTCCTTCGGCTGGTACGGCGCCCGCCGCGCCGGCCTGCGGAAGTTCTTCATCGGGTTGTGGTGGGCGTTGAGGTGCTCCTCGTCGACGTTTTTGGCCTTGGGGAACGGATTGAGCAGTGGTCGACCGTGCAGGTCGCGGTGGTACTCATAGAAGCTGCGAACCACTGCGCGAGCATGCCGGCGGGTGCGGGCGGCGTAGTTCACGCCGGGGTACTTCTTGCCTGTCACCGGGTTGATCGAGCCCGCCGCCGGAGCGTCCGGCCGACGCGGCCGCGGTGGCTTCTTCGTCATCTTCAGCCATAAGGCGAAGTCCCTTGCCTCCACCTGGGTCGCGCGCTCCCACGGCACGCCCACCGCCCACAGAAACCGGAACCACCCCAAGAGCTCGTAAGCGTAGGAGCGCAACGAGGCTCGGCTGGCGTCGTCGGCCAGCATGTCGTGCAGGAACTCGGTGACTGCGGCGACCTCGCCACCGTCAGCGTCGAGCAGCCGGTACGGCGCGGTCGGGTCGTTGGTCTCCTCCACGCGCCCCACCCGGGGCACCACCAGCCCCACTACATCTCGAACCCCTGCGCTGCCTCGGTTTGGCACTGACTCCTCCACAAGCCGTCGGGATCGACAACGACCCAGGATGAGATCACAGAGGAGCGGAGCTGCGGGGCAACGCAGTCAGCCGCCGGAGCGTTCCCCACGGCCCGATCGTCACAGTCCGTCTACGCAGCTCAGGACGCCATTCGCCTGGCCCGTAGTTCGGTCAACGGGACCTCCATGCCTTCG
>NZ_JBSFLZ010000240.1:0-4188 GCF_053599315.1 Saccharopolyspora sp. NPDC000995 | reverse complement strand
TGAAGCCCCGCCGGAGTCCGCGAGCAGCTTGCCGAGCATCGCACCGAGCACGATCAGCACGCCGCCGGTGACCCGGCGGCACCACGGCTTCCCCGCTCACGACTGGAGGTTCCCGTGCCCGACACCATCTCGGCCCCGCCCCACACCGGCCACGAGCAGTTCGACTCGGTCGAGGAGGTGATCGCGAAGTTCGCCGAGTGCGGCTACATCGCGGACCGCCGACTGGCCACCACCGTCTTCCTGCAGTCCAGGTTGGACAAGCCATTGTTGCTGGAAGGACCGGCCGGCGTCGGCAAGACGGAACTGGCGAAGAAGCTCGCCGAGGTCACCGGCCGACGCCTGCTGCGCCTGCAGTGCTACGAAGGGCAGGACGAAAGCAAGGCCCTCTACGAGTGGGATTACGGCAAGCAGATGCTCTACACGCAGATGCTGCGTGACAAGATCGGCGAGGTCATCGCCGACGCGCCGGACCTCGCCACTGCGGTGGAACGCATCGGTGCGCAGGACAGCGTGTTCTTCTCCGACCGGTTCCTCGCCGCCCGGCCCCTGTTGGATGCGATCCGCGGCGAACAACCGGCGGTGCTGCTCGTCGACGAGGTCGACCGGGCCGACGAAGCGCTGGAGGCGGTGCTGCTGGAGTGCCTGGCCGAGTTCCAGGTCTCCGTCCCCGAAATCGGTACCTACTCGGCTACGACACCGCCGTACGTCGTGCTGACGTCCAACAACACCCGGGACCTGTCTGCTGCGCTCAAACGCCGTTGCCTGCACCTGTTCCTGGACTACCCCGATCACGAACGCGAGCTGGAGATCGTCAGGTCCAAGCGCACCGGTCTGCCGGAGAACCTGGCTCGCCAGCTGGTGACCGTGGTACGCGAACTGCGCAACCTCAAGTTGCGCAAGGCGCCGAGCATCTCGGAGACCATCGACTGGTCGCGCACCCTGGCAGTACTCGGTGCGGAGGAACTCGACGCCGAGCTGCTCTCGGAAACCGTGAACGTGGTGGTGAAGTACGAGCGCGACCTCCAGCAGGCCCTCAGCAGCATCCCGCGCCTGGTGGACCCGAATCGGCAGGTCCCCGAGGACCTGCACGGCCACGGCCACGGGACTGGGCACGGGCATGGCCACGGCCACGGCCACGGGCACCACCACGACCAGGACGACGAGGTCGACGGTCGCGAGGTTCGAGCCGCCAAGGACCTGCCCGGACGTTTCGACGAGAACTACTACGGCGCACCCGACTCAGGCACCAAAACCCTTTCGCAGCAACGGGTCGGCGGTCAGGGCCACCGGGCCTTCGGCGCCGCCACGCGGCGTCGTCCCTAGCCTCCGGCTCCCGACTTCGCGGGCACCCGCGCGGCCGCTGACAAGGAAGGCCATCATGCAATCCGCTCTGCACCGGTTCGTCCGCCTACTCCGGCTGTTCGGCCTGCGCGTGTCGGTGTCCGAAGCCACCGACGCGATGCGCTGCGCCTCACAGCCGGGCATGCTCCACACCAGGGACGCGTTGCGCGACGCGCTCAAGGTCGCCCTCGTCAAGGACCGGCGCGACGAGGAAATCTTCGACGAGGTGTTCGGCGCGTTCTTCACGCTCCAGCCGGTCGTCGGGGACGACAACGATCACGGGCACTCGCACGAACACGACGATCTCGCCGACACCGGCGATCTGCAGTCCTTCACCGTCTCCGAGGAACCGTCCGACGTCCCCCAGCAGGGGCACACCCACGGCAAACCTGCGGACATCCGCGACTACTTCGCCCCGGAAGACCTGGCGCAGCAGTTCAACCTGCACCAAGAGAGCAACAAGATCGACCTCGCGGCTATGACCGACGAGGTCGTCTTCTCCAACAGCGACACCGGCGCAGGAACCGGTTCGGTGCCAACCGTGCAGTTGGAGACCGAGCGGCTGCACAACGCCGGAGTTCCCGGCCAGCTCGCGAACCACACGGGCCACCGGGTCGACACCCAGCTCTCCGTCGCCGAGGAACAGACCCTGCTCGACTGGCTGGCCTGCGAGGAAGAACCCGACGACCCGCTTGCCTCTCCACGACGTCAGCTCGCCGGTGTCCTGGAGAACCTGCCCGAACTGCTCAAGCGGCACCTCGCCAGGCTCGCCGAACTGGAGTCCACGGCGCTGGAGTCTCGCGAGATCACCAGCGGCCGGCTCGACCGAGTCGACGAGCAGGAACGGCAGCAACTGGAGGAATCGCTGCGCCGGATCGCCCACAGCCTCCGCGGGGCCCTGACCAGTCGACGCCGCAACACGCCGCGGGGGCGGGTGCACCCGGCTCGCACGATGCGGCGGAACATGCGCTACGACGGCGTTCCCTTCCGACCGGTGACGATCACCCGCGCCGAGGACAAACCGCGCCTGGTCGTGCTGGCCGACGTGTCGCTGTCGGTGCGGTCGACGGCCCGCTTCACGCTGCACCTGGTGCACGGACTCCAGTCGATGTTCGGCCAGGTCCGCACGTTCGCGTTCGTCGACGAACCGGTCGAGATCACCGAACTGTTCGCCGACCACCCGCTGGAACGCGCTCTCGGACTCGTCTTCGACGGCCTGCCGCAGGGAGGGGTGATCGACGTCGACGGCAATTCCGACTACGGCAGCACTTTCGTTGCTTTCCTGGAAGAGCACGGCGCCGCACTTAACCGCCGCACCACCGTGCTGATCCTCGGCGACGGGCGGGGCAACGGAAACGACCCCGGCGTTGAAGCGTTCGCCGAGATCGCCAGGCGGGCCCGAGAAACCCTCTGGCTCACGCCCGAACCCCGCTACTCCTGGTCGCTCGGGAAGTGTGATCTGCCGATGTACGCCGAGCACTGCCGCCAGGTGCGAGTCGTGCGCGACCTGTCGGGCCTGGAGCGTGCGGCGGAGACGATGGCCGTGGAGGTGACCGGACGGTGAGCGCACCCGATCCGGCGCAGGCGGCGTTGCACCGCATCGATCCCCTCGGGTCTGCCGATCGGCCCGCTGACCGGCTGGTCACGGTGGTCCGGGACAGCGGACCACCCCGCGACCACCACGCTCAGGTGACCCGCACCCGGCACTTCAGGCTGCACCGGCGGAAGCAGCGCGTCGAGATCACCCACTGGATACAGCCCGATCAGCTGGACAACAACCTCGCCGGGATCCTCGCAGAGGAGCTCTTCGCCCCGGGATGGCTCAGCGGAGCGGAGATCTTCGAGCGAATCTTCACCGGGGTGGTCCGCTCCGTCATCGACGATCCGCTCCGCGCTTGGATGACCTTCTACGACAACACCCATGCCCGCATAGAGGAGTGCTGGTCCCGCCCCGTCGACGAGCCCGCCCCATCGTCGATAGCCAGCTTCGCCCCGGTCTACCGCCGGGCCATGCAGCTGGTCCCGCCGGGCAGGGTGCTGGACATGGGCTCCTGCTTCGGTTTCCTGCCCCTCCTGTTGGCCCAGCGCGGCCAGAACACGGTCATCGCCTCGGACCTCGTGCCAGGAGCCATGCAGCTGCTCAGCGCCGTCGCCGAGGCGCGCGGTACCCGACTGCACACCCTGGTGTGCGACGCAGCCCGGGTGCCGCTGCCGGACCGGTCGGTGGACGTGGTCACCGCGGTGCACCTGTTGGAACACCTGGACGTGCTGCAGGGCGAGGTGGTGCTGGCCGAGGCGCTTCGGTTGGCCCGCCACCGGGTCGTGATCGCCGTCCCCTTCGAGGACGAGCCCACCGCGGCCTACGGCCACGTCCGCACCTTCACCCGCCAGGACCTGGTCGAGCTCGGCCGCGCAGCAGGACACCGCTTCGAGGTCGACGAACACCACGGCGGATGGCTCGTCGTCCACGTCGGCCGATGAAGAGCCGCCAGCCGTTTGGGTCGTTCCAACGACACGAGCGACTCACGCCACTTTCTGGACCAGCCGAGTGTGGGGGCGGGCCTGATGAAGGACACCATCTGGGAGCTTATGTACGCGACTGCACATCGATCACCGGGACCGTCGACGAAGAACTGGCGGACATCCTGATCTACGTGTGCGCGATCGCCAACCGACGGAACATCGACCTCGACGAAGCGCTACGGAACCACGCCCCCGCTTGTAAACGGGGGCGTTGTGCGCTCGTACCGCATTAGGGTCTGTTTCAGAAGTTGATCTCGGTTTGAGATGATCTTCGTGTGGGTCGAGGTGATCTGACGAACGAGCAGTGGGCGAAGATGGAACCGT
>NZ_JBSFLZ010000239.1:0-4189 GCF_053599315.1 Saccharopolyspora sp. NPDC000995 | reverse complement strand
GGGGTTTTGGCCGGGGGCGAGTGTTGGGGGCGCGTATGGGCGCCCCCACTTTTCGCGAGACGCGGGCACACCAGCCGCTCGAGGGCTTGATCGCCACCGGGCACAGTCGTCAACAACCGCCATAAAGGAACCGAACGGACAAACTTCACTTTCTTGGACGTATGACTCGGGTGACTTGACAGCAGAGCGTGTTGACGTTCACTCTTTCGTGCCATGAACCTGTCCGACAGCCGGGCAGCCGGACATGGTGTCCGGCGCATTGGCGCGATGGAAGCAGTCCTCGCCCACCTGCGCGATGCGATCGAGCGGGGCGAGCACGCGGTCGGCGACAAGCTGCCTGCCGAGGCCAGCCTCGCCAAGGAGTTTGAGGTCAGCCGGTCGGTCGTCCGTGAGGCTCTGCGGGGCCTTCAGGCTCTCGGCCTCACGGCGTCGAAGACTGGCAAGGGAACGTTCGTGGTCGCCAACCGGCCTGTCGACAACCCGGTGTTCGGCCCCTACTCCGCGCGGGACATCCTCGAAGTTCGGCGGCATGTGGAGGTCCCGGCCGCGTCCTACGCCGCCCAGCGGCACACCTCGGACCACCTGGATGCGCTCACCGAGCTGGTGGAGCGGATGGAACAGGAAACCGACAACACCGCTTGGGTGGCGTTGGACTCGCTGTTCCACATCACCATTGCCCAGGCATCTGGCAACCCGGTCTTCGGGAAGGTGATCGAGGAGGTCCGGGACGCGCTGGCCAGGCAGTCCACCCTGCTCAACCAGCTCGCCGACCGGCGCGCGGCGTCCAACGTCGAGCACCGGATTCTCCTCGAAGCGATCGGCCGCGGCGACGAGCTCGCCGCGACCGAGGCGATGACCCAGCACCTGACGCGTGTCGAAAGCACGCTCAGCAACATCGTCGGGACCAAGACCGCGACCGCCGTACCCACATCGGACGAGAACGGGGAAGTCTGAATCCAATGACCGACCAGACCCTGCAACCGTCGCAGCGTAGCGACGGGCCCGCCGACGCCGGTGACGCCGGTTACAGCAAGTCACTGAAAGCGCGGCACATCAACATGATCGCCATCGGCGGCGCGATCGGCACCGGGCTGTTCCTCGGAGCCGGTGGCCGGCTCGCGCAGGCCGGCCCGTCGCTGGCGATCGCCTACGCTGTGTGCGGGTTGTTCGCGTTCTTCGTCGTGCGCTCCCTCGGCGAACTGATCCTGCACCGGCCCTCCTCCGGCGCCTTCGTCTCCTACGCTCGCGAGTTCATGGGTGAGAAGGGCGCCTACACCGCGGGCTGGATGCACTTCCTGAACTGGTCAACCACCGGTATCGCCGACATCACGGCGATCGCGCTGTACGTTCACTATTGGTCGGCGTTCACCCCGATACCGCAGTGGGTGCTGGCGCTCATCGCGCTGGCGATCGTGCTGACCCTGAACCTGGTCTCGGTGAAGCTGTTCGGCGAGCTGGAGTTCTGGTTCGCCATCATCAAGGTCGCCGCGCTGGTGATGTTCATGGTCATCGGGATTTTTCTGCTGGTCACGCAGCACCCGATCGACGGCAATTTCCCCGGCCCGCAGCTGATCACCGACCACGGCGGCATCTTCCCGGCCGGGGTGATCCCGCTGGTCCTGCTCATGCAGGGCGTGGTCTTCGCCTACGCCTCTGTCGAGCTCGTCGGCGTCACCGCCGGCGAGACCGAGAACCCCGCTAAGATCATGCCGAAGGCGATCAACTCGATCATGTGGCGGATCGGCGTGTTCTACGTCGGCTCGGTCGTGCTGCTGGCGATGCTCATGCCGTGGGACGGCTACAGCAAGGGCGAAAGCCCGTTCGTCACCGTGCTCTCGCACATCGGCGTCCCCTACGCGGGCGATGTGATGAACCTGGTGGTGCTCACCGCGGCGATGTCCAGCCTGAACTCGGGCCTGTACTCCACCGGACGCATCCTGCGGTCGATGTCGATGGCCGGTTCGGCGCCGAAGTTCACCGCCGTGATGAACAAGAACAGCGTGCCCTACGGCGGCATTCTGTTGACCTCCGCCGTCTGCGTGATCGGCGTAGGGCTGAACTACCTGGTGCCCGCCGAGGCATTCGAGATCGTGCTGAACTTCGCCTCCATCGGCATCCTCGCCACGTGGGGCATCATCGTCGTCTGCCACCTGCTGTTCGTCCGCAAGGCACAGCGCGGCGAGGTGACCCGGCCGAGCTACCGGCTGCCGTTCTCGCCCTTCACCGAGATCGTCACGCTCGTGTTCCTCGCATCGGTGGTGATCCTGATGGCCTTCGACGAGATCGGCCGGATCACCCTGATGGCCTTGCCGCTGATCATCATCGCGCTGGTCATCGGCTGGTTCCGGGTCCGCAAGCAGATCGACACCTCGGTGCTCGAAAAGGCCGACGCGTGACCCGGACTCCCCCGGTCCGCGTTCCCGCGCACGTGCCGCTCGTGCACGTGCTGCGGGACGGCCTCGTCGAGAGCGTCCACCACGGCTCGGTCGTGGTGGTCGCTCCGGACGGCTCGATCCTGTTCCAGGCCGGCGACGCCGAGACTGCCTGCTACCCGCGCTCGGCGGCCAAGCCGATGCAGGCGGTCGCCATGGTCCGACTCGGCCTGTCGCTGCCGCCGGACCTGCTCGCGCTCACCGCATCCAGCCACTCCGGGGAGGAGATCCACCTCGCCGGCGCGCGGCGCGTGCTGGAGCTGGGCGGATCCACCGAGGTCGAACTCGGCAACCCGGCCGACCTCCCGTACGACCCGGTCGAGCGGGATGCCTGGATCGCGGCGGGCCGCCCGGCTCGCAAGCTGGCGCACAACTGCGCTGGCAAGCACGCGTCGATGCTGCACACCGCCAGGAGGCACGGCTGGTCCACATCGGACTACCTGGATCCCGGGCATCCGTTGCAGCGCGAAATCGCCGCCACCGTCGAGGAGCTGACCGGTCAGCGGATCGCCAACGTGGCCGTCGACGGCTGCGGCGCGCCGCTGTTCGCCGTCTCGCTGCGCGGCCTGGCCACGGCTGCCGGGCGGATCGCCAGTGCACCGACGGGAAGCCCGGAAGGCGTGGTCGCGCAGGCGATCCGAGCCCATCCTGAGATGGTGGCGGGTTCCCGCCGGGACACTACCGCGCTCATGTCGGCGGTGCCGGGCCTGATCGCCAAGGACGGTTTCGAGGCGGTGCAGATCGCCGCACTGCCCGACGGCACCGCGATCGCGCTCAAGATCGCCGACGGCTCCGACCGTGCACGCCTCCCGGCGACCATCGCAGCCTTGGAACTGGCGGGCGTCGACCCGAGGCCGCTCGCCCGGTTCACCAGCGACGACCTGCACGTCGCCGACGTCCTGAAGAGCTGACCGCAGCGAACCCCGCCATCGGCGTTTGGCGTAGATGCGGCTGGCGTGTTCCACCAGGACGATCAGCTCTGCCTTGGCTGAGTCGCGGTCGCGGGCGTCGCACGAGACCGCCGGGATGCCCGGGTCGAGGCCGAGCGCCGTGGCAACGTCCTCCGCACCGAAGCGGCGCGAGTCCGCGAAGTCGTTGACAGCCACGATGAACGGGATCTCGCGCCTCTCGAAGTAGTCCATCGCCGCGAAGCAGTCCCGAAGGCGGCGGGTGTCCGCGAGCACGACCGCGCCGAGCGCGCCCTGCGCGATATCGTCCCGGAAGAACCAGAAGCGGTCCCGCCCGGGCGTGCCGAACAGGTACAGCGCGAACTTGTCCTGCAGCGTGATGCGGCCGAAATCCATCGCCACAGGTGTGGTGGTCTTTTGCTCCACGCCGCCGGTGGAGTCCACGCCGCGCCCGATCTCGGTGAACTGATCCTCGGTGTGCAGCGGCCGGAGTTCGCTGACCTCGCCGACCATCATCGTCTTGCCGACTCCGAACCCGCCGGCGATGAAGATCTTCAGCGCGGTGCGGGGTGCGCCGGGCCGTTCTTCAGAGCGCGCGAAGGCCAATCGTCAGCCGACCGACCACCAAAAACAAGCCAACCGGACAGGAAGAGCGGCGACCACCTCCGCGACGAGCGGCGGGCTCGTACTCCGCATGTCTTCGGGCGGCCGACGTCGCCCAACAACACCGAAATCTTGAGACTAGGGTCGGTTACATGTTGCGTCCTGGAAGCTGGACCAGGCCAGCGGGTGAGAGTCCCGTCCGGGTAGGCACCGGAGCGCCCGGTAGCAGGCCCCAGTCTGTCGGGG
>NZ_JBSFLZ010000238.1:0-4199 GCF_053599315.1 Saccharopolyspora sp. NPDC000995 | reverse complement strand
CAAGCATACCCCTCACCGCTTCTCGTCATGCGCGCATTCGGCGTCGCACACGCGACAACAGAACAACACTGCCAGCACACACGGCACTCCGCTACCGAAACCCGCCAGGAATGCCCCTTTAACCACGGCATTAGAAGAAAAGGGGCATCGGTCTCGCTCCGACTCCAAGACTCGGAGCCGACCACTGGGCCCGTGAATCACTTCTGGTAAAACATGCCCGCTCGTCAGCTTACTACCGTCACGACCATCATGAACCCGCCCAAGATTCGGGATGGTCGTGCGGTGGCGTACTACCGGGTGTCCAACTCTGGCCAGAAAAACGAGCTCACCTGCCAAGTTGGGTGTGTGGTTGAGGAATGCAGCACGCGCGGGATTTCGCTGGATGCGACGGTCACCGAGGTTGGTTCGGGATCGAATGGAACCCGCACGAAGTTGCGGAAGCTCCTTGCCGATCCCGGCATCACCCACCCGGACCGTAGTCGAGCACCGCGACAGGCTTGCGCGGTTCGGTGTGGAGCACCTCGAAGCCGCCCAATCAGCAACCGGTCGTGAACTCGTCGTGCTCCACGCTGATGAGGTCAAAGACGACTTGGCGCAGGACATACCTCACCGCCACGCAGCTCAGACCCCGTCCACGCATCCACCGGAGGGGCCTCAACGGCATCAGCTCACCGAACGTCATCCCGGGAATCCACATCGGACGGCTGTGCTGGTCCGGCCCCGCCATCGAGCATGGATTGGATACTCCAACCCACCCTCAAAGTACCGGTGACGACACGAGATCGCGGCATACCCCACGAGCCCCAGATACGGCGCTCCCTCGTAGCCGCCCGGCCCGGTTCAACCAACCCGCTTCATAGGTCACCAAACGGCTCAACGCCACGAAAGCCGGATTCTCGCGCTTGTTTACGCCTCCGGGGCCGTCTCCTGCGGACCGGAAGCCGGAACAGCACCCGAGGAGTCGGCCAGACCGGCCAACTCGTCGCGTTCCCCGGCCGACATCGGAGCACCGGGCCCGCCCGCCGGCGTGGTACGTGATCCATCCGCGGCGGACACGCCCGGCGCCTCCTCCAGGCGCTGCCTGGCACGCCGCTCAGCTGTGCGGTTCATCTCGATGAGGTCGCTTTCCCAATCCCGAAACCAGCGATCGGCTTCAGAAAGATCCCTCGGAATTTCTTTCGGTTCCCTTAGATTCGGAAGCGCAAAAGTGTGCGGGGGCGCGATCAAGACGATTGCCCGGCCTGCGGGAAACACCATGCCTTCGGGAGTTACGGCATACCGCTTGCTTCTGCAGTCGTCGATGTACTGCTGATGTATCTGTTCCGCCGAACCGGAATAAAACGTAACGGACTCTTCGCCACCGACGTCGACACCCAGCTGACCGAGCCACTCTTCCATCATCAGCGGACGCGCATCGTGATCGTCACTGCTGGCACTGATGGCCCAGTCCAGCACCCACAACCTCGGCCCGGAATCGGTATGCTCCACGACCATCGGCGCGACGTGATAGTCAGCTACCACCTTCGCGGGCTTGCCCGGCAACGCATCTTCTGCATATGGGGAATAAAAGCTTAGGTCGGGCCCGACGCGGGCAACGAAGATCTTCATCGGAGCGGCGCCCATTCGAACCAGTTCCATCACCCAGGCGTGCGCTCGGAGCCAGCAGCCGTTTTCGGGGTGATCATAACGAACCGGCGTCTCGCCAAGGGAGTAGTTTTCGAATGCGGTGTTCTTCAGCTTCCGGTGCCACTCGATTATCTGCTCCATCGAAGCGTGCTGCAAAACGATGTCACCCAAGACATTCCCGATCTCTTCGTGATAATCACCCCGCAGCTCGATCAAGTCCGTTCGCAAGTCCGAGCCGAACTGGATCTTGTAAGCCGTTGCCACTGCCCAAATCTTGCGTAGCTCACGGTCCAGCACACGCATCAGGTGCATCGCGGCCCCGAAAGACTGCTCCCGCACCACAGGATCGGACGCCCCCAAACCTGCGGACACGTGCCCACGAACCGCAGCCGCATATTCGAACACATCCCGCCTGTGGTGCGGCTTGTAGCCGAGTTCCGGCGGCACCGAGGTAAACGGCGGCTCGGGCTCACCAGTGTCAGGGGAATCAGGCTGCATTCGCAACAACTGTGCCGCATACGCGGCATCCTCCCCGCCGAGGACATCGGCCAACACCGAATCCAGCTCCCGACCGGTATGTGCCTGGAACTCCCGGTACAGTCCCTCGACCGCGACCTGCTTTCCCCGCACCGAGCGCAACCCATCCATTACCGAGTCGGCATCAATGTCCTTCTGCGACAACAGGTTATCCAACGTTCGAGCCCGCCACTGCGCCATCGACCCGAAATCCTCCGGCCGGATGGCGGCAAGCGTCGGCGAACCTGCATCCGCCGCCCCCGGGCGGAACCCGTACGCGCGCGTGCTCGCTTCCAGCTGCGCCAGATGCCGCGGCAACAACCGACCGCCAGGACTACCCCTCCACATCACGCTTTCGTCGCCATACACCCGGTTCCGGCGCGGTATCGCGATCCGCTGGTTCTTGGACACCGGCATGTCGTCCCGATAGAACACACGCCGAAAATCCTGCCCGGGCCCACGCCGTTGCGGGAACTCATCCAGCATTCCCAGGCGAAGCCCCAAGGCCCAGGCGAGCTGCGCGTCGGAACTGACGAGGTCCGTGTACCTCAGCAGGCTTGCCTGCGCGCTGCTGTCCTGGGAGATCGTCTGGTGTGCAGCGTTTTCCGGATCGTCCGGGAACTCGACCCGCACATGGAACTGCTCGCCCGACGGAAGACGGTACCCCTGGTTGAAATACAGATCAGCCGCAGCGACTACCTTCTCGACGCACGTCGCGCGATCGATGGACCCCACAGGCGAGTCGGTTTCCACAGGCGAGTCGGTTTCCACAGGCGAGTCGGTTTCCACAGGCGGATCGGTTTCCACAGGCGAGTCGGCTTCCACAGGCGAGTCGGCTTCCACAGGCGAGTCGGCTTCCATAGGCGGATCGGTTTCCAGGAAAAATTTTAGGGTGTACTCCTGAACCCAACGCCCCTCCACCTTGATCCGCCGCACGTCGTATCGCACCGACTGCTCCATGGCTACGGGAAACCTTGGGGTGCTGGGACCCATCACTTCCCACAATTCGGACTGAACCGATAAGTCCGGTTTAGCCTGCCGCAGATTCTCCCACTGGTCAGGTCGCAAGGGAACCGGATCGGGATCGAACCACGAAGCGGTCTTCGCTCGGCTACGCAGCCACGAAGGATCTGTTGATGGAATATCAAGCAGCGCCGCAAAGTCGCCATAAAGCGCATTCATCAACTCCGCGATGTCGCGACCATCCGCTATCTCCCGTGTCTCCCCTACACCCGTCAGCAGTTCGGTCAACACTAAGCGAATTGAGTCGTGCACGTCGTTGTCCACCGTGCCCGGCTCCGCCTGCGGCATCGGCTCCAGCATCGCCGCCGCCACCCCGCGGACGATCCTTACCGACGCCGGCTCAGCGGACGCCTCCCACTCCTCCACCAGAGCCTTAGCCTGGCCGATCCGCTCCGCCCACCGTTGCTTCGCGGTATCAGGCCGCTCAGCAAAGTCATTACGAAGCGCATTGATCAAGCCGTTGAATTCGACACGGCGCGCGATCTCCAGCCTCACCGCACGGATGATCGAATCCCACAGACGCTCTTGCTCGTCGACCAACGGCCCGCTGCCCGCAACCCCCTCCGGACGCTCACCCATCCACCGCTGAACGGCCGCCGCCGCCCGCAATCCAACTTGATCACCGAGCTCTCCATGGGCAGCCAAATAGCCGGCCCACCGAGCCTCAAAATCATCCACCGTGCGATGTGGCACGGTCCGCTCGGCGGCTGCTGCAGCTTCCTCCTGCGGTGTGTCCGTCACGGAGGCAGCGACGCCATCCTGCGAAACGGCGCCGCTCTCCGCCGAGCCAACACCACCGTCAGGTCCTGGGCTCTCAGACGGCACGACGTCCTCGTCCCTCGACCTGGAAAGCCGGTCCGGCACACCCAACCCGCCAGTAACCTGGACAACGCTTGCGTTCGTTGCCTCCTGTGCCGGATTTTCCTCAGGCGTCTCCGTTCGGTTTGGTTCTGGCGTTCCTGCCCACCTGGTCAACGGGGCGGGGTGTGCCCCCTGCGCATAACTCGGCTCGGCCCAGCCGTTGAACGCCGCCC
>NZ_JBSFLZ010000237.1:0-4202 GCF_053599315.1 Saccharopolyspora sp. NPDC000995 | reverse complement strand
GGTCAACGTCGCGCCGCTCCTGCTCTTCGTGTTCGTCTACTACTCGCCGGACTCGCTGGTGCGGATCGCCGCCTTCCAGGTGCTGGCCGGGTACGCGGCGTTCCAGCTGGTCGTGCTCGCCGCCCTGCGCATGCGGTTGCGCGGCTGGCGTCCCGCGGGTGCGTGGACGATGGGCCGGTTCGGTATCGCCGTCAACATCGCGGCCCTGGTCTACGGCGTCCTCGCGATGATCCTGCTCGCCGCGCCCACCGGCGACGCCGACGCCCCCTTCGTCGATCGCTGGATCGCGCTTATCGGCTTCCTCATCGTTTCTGCGGTCGGGCTGGTGTACCTGCTGGTGGCCAAGCCGGAGCGCAAGTCCACCGCACCGGAGGGCGACGCCCTGGAGGTCGCCGCTCGGCTTCGCGAGCGTGCCACCGCTGCAGGAAGGAGCGGATCATGACCCGCGTGCTCTACCTCTACGGCGGCTGGCCGGGCCACAAGCCGTACGAGATCGCCGCTGCATGGGCACTCCCGTTGTTCGATGACCTCGGTTTCGACGTCGAGGAAACCAACGATTTCTTCTCCCTCGACGCCGATCTCACCGGCTACGACCTGATCGCGCTGAACTGGAACAACGCCCTGCTGACGGAGGGCCTCACCGCGGCGCAGGAGACCAACCTGCTCACCGCGGTGGCCTCGGGCACCGGGATCGCCGCCTGGCACGGTGCCGCCGCCGCATTCCGCACCAGCATCAAGTATCACTGGCTGATTGGTGGGAGCTTCCTGGAGCACCCGGCCGGGGAAGGCGTGAAGCACCCTTACGAAGTGTCTATTGTGGATCCTGAGCACGAAATCACGGTGGGGGTGACCGGCTTCAAGGTCGCGTCCGAGCAGTACTACATGTCGGTCGACCCGAACAACCACGTGCTCGCCGAGACCACGTTCACCGGCGAACACATCCCGTGGCTCGAGGGCAGGAAGATGCCGCAGGCCTGGACCCGGATGTGGGGACGGGGGCGGGTGTTCTACAGCGCGGTCGGCCATGACCTCGACGACCTGCAGAATCCGGACGTCACCCGGCTGTGCGCCCAGGGTTTCGCCTGGGCCGCCCGCGACACGAAGTAATAAGCAGAACAATTCGAGTGGGAGTACCCCCATGCCTATCCTCACCGGCGGTCAGATCGTCGCCCGCACCTTGCGTAACTACGGCGTCGACTACGTGGCCGGCATCCCCGGTCACGGGATCTGGTCGCTGACCGACGCCTTCCTGGATGACGAGTCGAACATTCCGTTCATTCAGACCTTCCACGAGCAGAGCGCCGTACACCTGGCCGACGGGTTCTACCGCGCGACTGGCCGTCCCATCGCGGCGGTGACCTCGATCGGCGCCGGGGCGAGCAACACAGTCATCGGTATGGGCACCGCTTTCACCGACTCGACGAGCACCCTGGTGATCACCGGCGGCCCGCCCACGCACATGCGGGGACACGGCCTGCTCCAGGAACTCGACCGCTACACGGCCAACGACTTCCCGAAGGTGGCCGAGGCGGTCAGCAAGCGGCACTGGATCGTCAACCGGGTCGAGGAACTGCCCTTCGTGCTGCACCGCTGCTTTAACGCCATGCTGACCGGACGGCCCGGCCCGGTCCACCTTGAGGTGCCCATGGACGTCCAGGCCGAGGCTGCCGAAGTCGAGTTGCACGACTTGGCGCGGCGGCTGCCGGTCGGCCGTCAGCACCCCGATCCGGAGGCGGTGGATCGTGCCAGCGACGTGCTGCGCGCGGCTGACCGTCCGGTCATCGTCGTCGGTGGCGGCGCGATCACGGCCGACGCCTCTGACCAGGTGCTGGCGTTGGCTGAGAAGTGGCAGATCCCTGTGGTGACGACCTGGAACGGCAAGGGCGCGTTCCCCGAGGACCACGCGCTGTTCGCCGGCAGTGTCGGCCAGACCGGCACGATCACCGGCAACGCCATCGCGAGTTCGGCGGATGTCGTCGTGGCGGTGGGCTGCCGGTTCACCGACTGGTCCGCGTCCAGTTACGCCAAGGGCGTCAGCTTCTCCATCCCACCTGCAAAGCTGATCCACATCGACATCGATCCGCACGAGATCGGCAAGAATTACCCGGCGGAGGCCGGAATTGTCGCCGACGCCCAGCGGGCCGTCGCCGCGATCGTGGACTCGCTGCCCAACACATCTGCTTCGCGCGGCGAGTACCTCGCCGAACTGGCCGCGTTGCAACAGGACTGGGAGCAGAAACTGGCGGGGCGCAGGGACAGCGACCGGTTCCCGTTCACCTCGCAGCGCCCGCTCGGCGCGTTGCGCTCGGTACTGCCGCGTGACGCGATCATCGTCGCTGGTTCGGGCAACACCCAAGGCGCGGTGAAGCAGACCTTCCCGGTTTACGGCCCGCGCACCCACCTGACCTCCGGTGGTTTCTCGTCGATGGGCTGGGCGATCCCGGCCGCGGTGGGCGCCAAGCTGGGACAGCCCGAACGCACGGTCGTGTGCGTGCTCGGTGATGGCGATTTCCTCATGACGGCACAGGAAATCGCGCTGAGCGTCACCACCGGCGCACCGGTGGTGTTTGTAGTGCAGAACAACGCGGGCTACATGTCGATCCGCGGTGGTCAGCGCAAGCAAACCTCCCGGCACATCGGCACGGAATTCTCGCGCCCGGACGGCTCCCCTTACAGCCCCGATTTCGCCGCACTCGGCGCGTCCTTCGGCATCGAGTCGTGGAAGGTCTCCGACGCTGATTCGCTGGAGCCGACTCTGCGCAAGGCCGTCCACTCCGGTGCGCCGGCGCTCGTCGAGGTGCCGACCGACCGCGACGCCGCCGGCCCGTGGGTGCCCGGGTGGTGGGACTTCCCGGTGCCGGCCTACGTCACTGACCAGAGGCAAGACGAATACCACCGCACACGGGCCACCGAGCAGCATCTCTGACACGGCTCGTTCTGCGGGCCGATGCCCCCGACATCGGCCCGCAGTTCCACGGGGACGTTCACCAGACCTCGGAACCGGGCCTGCCAGGCAGGTCCCGATTCAGCCGATCCACTGATCTTGAGAGGTAGTCATGTCATCCAACGAACACGAGCGCTTCGACTACGTCGTGGTAGGCGCCGGCTCAGCCGGATGTGCACTAGCGGCCCGGCTTTCCGAAGACCCGGACGTCACCGTGGCGCTCGTGGAGGCTGGCCCTCCGGCACGGGGCCGGCTGTTCGAGATCCCGGCGCTATTCGCCCAACAGCTCAAGACCGCCTACGACTGGGACTTCGAGACCGAACCCGAGGAGCAACTCGGCGGACGGCGTGCCTATCTCCCGCGTGGTCGCGCGATCGGCGGGACGAGCTCGATGAACACGATGCTCTACGTGCGCGGCCACCGCTACGACTACGACACGTGGGCGAAGCTGGGGAACAAGGGCTGGAGCTACGACGAGGTCCTGCCGTTCTTCAAGAAGTCGGAGGACAACAAGCGCGGGGTGGACGCCTACCACGGTGTCGGCGGCCCGCTCACGGTCAGCGACCCGGTCTCGGTGCATCCCCTGCTCCAGACCTGGGTCGAGGCAGCGACCACCGCCGGTCACACACCCAACCGCGACTTCAACGGCGCGGAACAGGAGGGAGTCGGCTACTACCAAGTCACCCAGCGGGACGGATTGCGGTGCAGCAGCGCGGTGGCGTTCCTTGCGCCGGCCGCTGGCCGCCCGAACCTCACCATCTTTGCCTCGACCCTCGCACTGCGCCTGCGGTTCGACGGCAGCCGCGCCACCGGGCTGGAAGTCGACCACCTCGGCGAGGTCCGGACGATCCCGGCGGCGCGCGAAATCGTGTTGTCCATGGGCGCCTACAACTCACCACACCTGCTGCTGCAGTCAGGCGTGGGCCCCGCCGACGAACTGACCGCAGGCGGCATCACGCCGCGCCACGACCTGCCCGACGTGGGCCGGAACATGCAGGACCACGCGGGATGCTTCCTCAGTTTCTTCAGCGACACACCCCCGGTCGTCGGCCCCGACACCACACGGGAAGAGCACCAGCTGCGCAGTACCGGCACCGGCCCGATGGCCTGGACCGAGGTCGGTGGTTTCCTCCGATCCTCCGACGACGTCCCGGCCCCCGACATCCAGGTCCACGCCGCGCTGGGCATCGTGCGCGACCAGGGCCTGGCAGCACCGCTGGAGCCCGGCATGTCCTTCGGGCCCTACGTCGCCCGCCCC